>CAJJZM010000005.1:0-41347 GCA_905197595.1 uncultured Collinsella sp. | reverse complement strand
CTGAATGTGTCCATCCTCGCAGTATCCGGTTCTCAAGGTGCACGCCTGGCGGCTGATCCGGTCCGACCGGGCCGCGCGGCAAGGAGATATATTGCCAGACCGGAGGGGCGCCGGGGGCGGGAATCGCGCACTCCATATTTTGTTCACAAATGAATAGGTCCCTCAGTCACGTCACTGAGGTTATAACTGAAGCATCAGCTTCTGATATTGGCGGTGACCAGCTGGTTTATAGATGTTGAGGCATCGGTCATCTCTGGAGCGCCACTTTACTCCAAAAGCATCGGTTATTTGTTTCCCGTCGGTAAAAGGCAGGTTTTGTTCGCCAAGCGTTCCTATATATAGAAGTTCGGGTTCGAACCGTGCATCGGTAACAAAAAAGCGACCAGCCGGAGCCGATCGCTTTCTATTCTATGCTGGAGCATCCAGAGGGGTTCTTCCGAACTCATTTTCTCGCTGCCATTCATGCTTTCGAAGCATCTTTCTACAGCCCTCGTTGTCTATCCTCGTATCTCACAGGTCTTCCGGAAATTCACAAGCAGTCTTAGGGTCAATTTAGTTCTGCTTTCAGAGACTTGTTTGAGAGTTTTTAAAGACAGTTCAAAACAATAAGTGAGACACCATAAAGCAGAGCAAGATGAGCCGGATAGAAAATGTAGAAGAAATATTTGAGCTTCAGCCCTCGCTTGCCATTATAAAGATTGATAAGCAGCAACGAAACGACCGCGGCAGCAACATCAGGATTAAATATATTAGCTGTAGCAAACTCAAATCCGCCGCCAACTATATGGCATGACGAAAGGAGCACTGCGCATACTGCAGCAAAGAACATCTTGGCCTTGCTGTCGTGGAATAAATAGAATGCAGCCACAAGCAGAATGCCATACACACCGCCATCTAGTTTAGTGTATTCAGCTGCCAGTGCTGTCAAAACAATCAGAGCAGTTTCTGCGATGTACCTCTTCCATTTTGAAAGGCTTTGTATCTTTTCCAGAATTATCAAGAAGACCAAGCAAAGCAGGAGCTCACACATAACATTTTGTTGCCGAAGGTCAAATAGTTGCCCGGTTTGAACGAAATCGTATATGGGCTCCGCAATGATTGCGAAGACAAGCATATTTCGCAGGTACCTCTTTATGTCATGAGTATGCAAAAATCCCTCAACTATCAAAAAGCAAAATAAGGGAAATGCAATCCTGCCAAGAACATGAAGCACATCCGAAGCCTCGCTTAGAATCGCCCACTGTTCGTCTGATATCTGATTGTACGATGCGTGAGTCATGATTCCATTGGTCAGGACGATCCTGCTTACATGATCGAGAACCATCGAAATGGCCGCTATTATCTTTAATGTGCTGCCGCTAATTCCGTATCTATCTGTTTTCATTTCGTTTTCCTTTCTTTGGGTGGGCCGTCAGAGGTTCGGCCTGCTCTGCAGACGGCCGCTGCGGCGCTTCGCGCCTTGCGCGCTGCGCTGGCAAACGCTCACGCGTTTACTCAGCTCCGCGCCCTTTCGGGTTCGAACCCGTGTCGCGGCAACAAAAAAGCGGCCGGCATCCGCCAGTCGCTTTTCTATTCTATGGTGGGCCGTCAGGGGTTCGAACCCTGGACCTTGGGATTAAAAGTCCCCTGCTCTGCCAGCTGAGCTAACGGCCCGCGGGTGGCATTGTACCACGGTCTGGGGCTATTCCCAACTCCATTGGCCGTTCTGGAAAATCACAACTTCACGTCCATCAGGCGTAATGCCCGTAATATCGATATCGTCCGTGCCGATCATAAAATCGACGTGCGTGCTCGAGACGTTAACGCCATGCTCCAGGAGCTCCTCCTTGGACATGTCATACCCACCCTCGATGCATTCGGGGAAACCGACACCTAGCGCGAGATGGCAGCTAGCGTTCTCGTCATAGAGCGTATCGTAGAACAGAACACCACTTTCGCGGATCGGCGTGTTCTTGGAAATGAGCGCGACCTCTCCCAGGTGAGCAGCGCCCTCGTCAGTATCGATGATACTTGCGAGCGTTGCCTTGCCCACGCGGGCGTCGTAGTCCACCACGCGGCCGGCCTCGAACTTAATCCAAAAATCGTCAACCTTGTTACCGTGGTGAATGAGTGGCATGGCCGAGTACACGATACCGTCGGCACGCATACGATCAGGCGAGGTGAAGACCTCCTCGGTGGGGATGTTGGGGAAGAAGGGGTGCCCATCGGGCGTCTTGCCCTTGCCGCCGGCCCACTCGTGACCCTTCGTCATGCCAATCGTCAGATCGGTTCCATTTGCTGCGGTGTAATGTAGGCGGTCAAAACGATTGTCGTTCAGGAAGCGCAAGTTCTTTTCGAATGCCGCGTCATGAAGCTCCCAGTCGCTCTCCGGGTCCTGGCCATCGGCACGAGCGGTGTGCAGAATCGCATTCCACAGCTTATAGATTGCAACCTCATCGGCGTCTCCCGGGAACACCTCGCGCGCCCAAGCCACGACCGGAGCGCCGGCGATACACCACGGGTTGATGTTGTAGTCCAGTCCACGGCGGAAGACCTTGCACTGCGTGTTCCTTGCCTTAGAAGCTGCAGCGGGCTTGGCGGGATCGATACCCTTGAGAGCCGCAGGATCCGCACCCTCGATAAAGATAAAGCAGGCACCATCCTGGGCCAAGGAATCCAGCTGCAGGCGCTTCCACTCGGGCGTCTGCTCAAAATAGCTTTTATCGACATGCTCGTACGAGAGCCTCGTCACGGCATCATCGGCCCAAATGACCGTCACGTGGCCAGCGCCGGCGGCATAAGCCTCCGCGACCACCACGCGGGCAAAAGGCGCGCACTCGACCGGAGACTGAACGACAACCTCCTGGCCGGGTTTGACGTTTACGCCCTTGCGGACGACCAGGCGCGCGTAGTTTTTAATCTTGGGCTCCAGGGCCTTCATGCCCTCCAGAGCCTCTTCGACCGTCAGGGCAGCTCGAATCATGTGCCACTCCATCTATCTATAGAACAGTAAAAAGGCGCGCCGCAAAAACGACGCGCCTTATATCTTAGCGATATGTATGGATACAAACGCTACTTCTTCTTGGAGTCCTTCTTGTCCTCCTCGGCAGCTGCGCGCTCGATAAGGGCGTTGAGCTTGTTCTCGGACATGCCCTCGGCCTGCGCGCGGTACATGTTGCGCAAGGGACGAATACGAGCGAAGTCGTAGATAAAGTCACCTAGGATGATGACATAGGACAAAACGATGCCGACCATCTGGACAGGGCTGGACACCATGCCAGCGGGAGCGAAGTACAGCGAGGCCCAAATTGCCACGACGAGCACCATGCCAATGGCGAGCACAATCCACCAGATGCGACGGCGCTTGGTGTAGTCCTCGTCCTGCTTGAGGAGGATATTCGACACCGTATAGATGCGGTCCTCCTTGGCGCGCTGCTTAGCCTTGCGGGCGCGCTTCTCCTCTTTAGAGAGGCCCTCGAGGTTCTCGCCCTTCTCGAGCTCTTTGCGGCGTGCCTTAGACGAAGCCGGCACGACGCGAACGGAGCCCGCTGCTTGGCGGGCGGGCTTAGCAGATGCGGCAGACTTGCGCGCAACCCCGGTAACTTCGTGGGATTGCGTGCGCTTGTTCGTGGCGCTACGGGTACTCACTTATGCGTTCTCCTTCATGCTTGTGAACTGGGAGCCCGTGATGATCTGGAAGGCCTCGCAATAGCGCTCGGACGTGCCATCGATGACCTCGGCGGGCAGGTGCGGGGTCTCCCCCGTCATATCCCAGTTGGCCTTGAGCCAATTGCGGACGAATTGCTTGTCGTAGCTAGGCTGGATCTTGCCCTCCTCGTAGCTGGCAGCAGGCCAGAAACGGCTGGAGTCGGGCGTGAGGCACTCGTCGATCAGCGTGACCTTGCCATCGATGACACCAAACTCGAACTTGGTGTCGGCAATGATGATGCCACGGGTCGCGGCGTACTCGGCAGCGGCCTTGTAGATCTTGAGGGAAAGGTCGCGAATCTGCGTGGCGATGTCCTCGCCCACGATCTCGCAGCAACGCTCGAACGAGATGTTCTCGTCGTGGTCGCCGATCTCGGCCTTCGTGGACGGCGTGAACAGCGGCTCGGGAAGCTTGGAAGCCTCGGTCAGGCCCTCAGGCAGCTGGATGCCGCAGACGGTGCCGTTCTCGTCGTAGGTCTTCTTGCCCGAACCGGTCAGATAGCCGCGGACGATGCACTCGATAGGAATCGTCTGGGCCTTCTTAACCAGCATGGCGCGGCCAGCGAGGTAGTCACGATACTCAGCAAACTCCTCGGGGAAATCCGCCGGGTCGATGGAAACGAGATGGTTGGGGACGATGTCGGCAAACTTATCGAACCAGAATGCCGAGATGCGATTGAGTACCTCTCCCTTAAACGGAATCTCGTCGGGAAGAATGAAGTCGAACGCAGAAATGCGGTCGGTGGCGACCATCAGCAGGTTTTCACCGGCATCGTAGATATCACGAACCTTGCCACGTGAATCCGGACGACGCTCCATCGTTGTCACGTGAGTCACTCCTTACCTAAATACGACAGAAATGCGGGTTCTTTCCCGCATGTTTTCGCAAACTCGGAGCGGCAGGGACGCGGCCCCTCCTTCACCGAATAGCGAAAAGCTAGTGCTCCATTGTAGTAGATGCCGCGTCCGCCGTGTGCTCGCGGGGCAGATGAATTGTAAAAGTCGTACCCTTTCCAAGCTCCGACTCCACGGATATGTAGCCATGGTGACGCTCGACGATCTGCTTGGTCACGGCGAGGCCAACGCCCAGGCCGCCAGCTTCGCGGGCGCGGCTGGCATCGGCGCGCCAAAACCGCCCGAAGATGCGCGACAGATCGTCCTTGGCAATACCGATACCGGTATCCGAAACGGCAATACTGACATGCTTGCGGTCACTGAGCACCGACACCACGACCCAACCGCCCTCGGGGGTGTAGCGCATGGCGTTGCTCATGAGGTTGATGACGCATTGCGTGATCATGTCGGGATCGGCTTCGACGACATCGTCGTGCCCCTGGGTTTCATCTGCAAAGCGAAGACGAAGGTCACGGTCGGCAAACAGACGCTCCTGGCCGTTCACAATCGATCGCACGAAAGGAACCATGTCCACCGGCTCAAGGTTGAGCGGAGCCGTGCTGTTTTCCATGCGCGACAGGTCGAGCATCTGCTGCACCAGACGAGCCAGACGACGCGTCTCGGAAGCAACGGTCTCCAAGTGCTCATCGTCGGTAGGATATACGCCATCCTGCATGGCCTCGACCGTTGCGAGCATGGCCATAAGCGGCGTGCGAAGCTCGTGTGCAACGTCTGAGGTCAGGCGCTTCTCGTGTTTCATATCCTTCTCGAGCGAAGTGGCCATCTCATCGAAGGTCTCACCCAGCTGATCGATCTCGTCATCACCGCGCAGTCCCGTGCGAGCCGACAGGTCACCGTCACGGATTTGCTTTGCGGTACTGGTGATACGATGAATCGGCTTGGTGAGCATGCGCGACACGAGCGATCCGATAACGACCGAAATGCAGATTGCAACAACCGCGGCGAGGGCCATGGCGTTAAAGGTCTTCTCCCTAAACGCAGAGTCCGCCTTGGTGAGCAGAGCGTCGGAGCCGATGGCCCACAGCTTTACCTGTCCGACATGCTCGCCGGAAGACGTTACAATCTCGACGTTAGCAACGCTATCGGAGTCGGTTGGAGCAGACGAGACCGGGCTATGCGATGCCCTCTTGCCGCTCGTGTCGTCGGTCGTAGCCTGGTTTTCGCGTACATCGGCGGTGGCGCTTGCCGAGGGCCAGGAATCGTCATAAACGATCACGCCCTTTTTATTGACGACCTGCATGCCCAAATCGTCGGAAACCAAACTCGACGTTGCGACCGTGCGCAGTTCTCCCGCGGTCCAAGAGCCATTTTCCTCATATGAGGTTGCCAACTTCTCGGCAGCGGAATTTGCGATTTCGACGATATTGGAGCGCGTGTAATCCGAAAAGACCGTGCCCCACACAACAGAAACAACGCCCACCAGCACCAATACCGTCATGAGCGATGTCAGAGCAAAAGCAAGTGCCATGCGCGAGGGATAGCTCATCGTTGGCCGTGAATCGGAACGAGGCGTGTTCCAACTAGCCTTGGAACCCGCCTCGCTCTCCTGCTTGTGCTTTTGTCCGATTTCAAAGCGCGCAGGTGTCATATGTGATTTCCCTATTTCTCGTCCGACTTATCGGTCTTGGCCGGAGCCTCGAAGCGATAGCCGACACCATGGACGGTGTAGAGCCACTTGGGCTTCTTGGGATCATCGCCTAGCTTGGCGCGAAGGTTCTTCACGTGGCTATCGATGGTGCGCTCATAGCCCTCAAAGTCATACCCGAGCACTTTCTCGACCAGCTCCATGCGGTTATACACACGGCCGGGATGACGGGCGAGCGTGGTGAGCAGCTTGAACTCGGAAGCCGTCAGATCGACTTCCTTGCCCTCGACCAAGATCTTGTGGCCCGAGATATCGATGACCAGATCGCCGAAGTCGAGCACCTCGACGGCGGGCTCGTCGGCCTGATGGGCACGGCGGAACAGAGCGCGAACGCGGGCGACGAGCTCGCGCGGCGAGAACGGCTTAATCAGATAGTCGTCGGCGCCGAGCTCAAGACCGATAATACGGTCCTCGATCTCGCCCTTAGCCGTCAGCATGATGATGGGGACATCCGAGGTATCGCGAATGGTGCGGCAAACGCGCTCGCCGGGAATCTTGGGGAGCATAAGGTCGAGCACGACCAGGTCGAACTGATGCTTCTCGAACTCCTCGATCGCGGACTGGCCGTCGCCGACGCCCACAACCCAGTAGCCTTCGCGCTCGAGATAGGCAGCGACGGCGTCACGGATTGCCTTCTCATCCTCGACCAGCAGAATCTTTTTTGCATCTGAAGCCATAACACGGCCCCCCTGTCTCAATTAGCTAAGAACAAGCCCATTTTAACGCACCTGAGCCCGCCGGATGCCGCTATGACGCGGCAGCTCGGCAGGCGGTACTCACAATTACAACGCGTTTATTCCCCTGTTGGCACCTTTTTAACCCCTCTAAGCTTAAAGAGAGAATAGGCGGGCCGTGACCGTCTCTGGTATACCCTGGCTGTTGCGCACCGTGGCGTACGTAAGGAATGAGTCCGATTTTCCCGCCGTAGCTGGATAATCGCCATACTCCAAAGCGCGGTCGGGCGACAGCAGCGAGCCATAGGTCTTGGCAGAGGTGTCGATCAGGAAATGCGATGCCTGCACCTTAACAAGGTATTTATTCTTCTTGCCAGCCGCACATGCGAGCGGTTCGCGTGACAGGAAGAGGTACGGCCCTCCCTCATTACCGATATACGTGCCCATGTTGCCCAAGCTGCCCACGCCACTATAGGTCGCCTCGATAGAAAACACGAAGGTATCGCCCATATATACGGCCTCGAAAGGCGAGACTGACGAGGGAAGAACTAGCTGGGCACGTTTGGTGTTGTTGCCGTCGGTCAGATCGATTGCCGTTATGCCGTAGTAGACGCCTTCGTCGTTGCGGACACGCGGCGAGATGGTCAAAATGCCGTCGCTCGCACGCGGGGCCGATGCAAAGCGGCCCGTCGATTTCCAAATTGTCTCGGCCTTGGATTCATCAAGCGAGCGACGATAGCAAAACGAATCACTACTCGTTTTATTGCCGCCTGCCGAAGGCATTTTATACCAGATGACTGATGACCCGAACGCCGTAAACAGGGGCGGATCATAGTCCTTGCCACCTCGATCGAGCTCAACCACATCGCCAGAGAGCGAAGCGCCCGACAGATTTTGAGCGTAGAGTTTCCACGATGAATTGGCAAAGTTCATCTCAACCCACGCGAATACGCCGTCGCCGGCACGGACATCGTAGAATGCATATCCCGTGCCCTCGATAGGATCCTCGATTAATGTGGTAAGCGAGCCATCGCCCAGGTTAAGCACACCGAGTGTGTTGGCGTGCAGTGCCGATGCGGGCGCCATCATCGCCGCGGCGTAATCGCCGTCGCAGTAGTACAGCAGCGTACCCAGAGGCAGCGTCCACGACGCCGCCGGCTCAAGATCGATGTCGACTGCCTCGTACTCATCCGTAATCGAGATGATTTTGAAATCGTCCTTGATAACCTGCGGCTCGCCGGCAGCATCATCGCTGGTACCCGGTTTTTTCGAGCATCCGGCAAGCACCGTGGCAGCGCCCGCGGCAGCCCCACCGAGTACAAAGCCGCGACGCGATATTCCGTTCTTGATGTGATCGGCGATACCCATTAGGCGATCTCGGCGCGAGCGGCCTCGATGGCGCGCGTAAGCTGATCGGCGCAAGAGGTCTTTTTCATACCGCAGGTATTACCGGCAAGAACCTCGATCACACGGTCGGCAGGAGCGCCCTCGACCAGCTTGGAGATGGCCTTGAGGTTACCATCGCAGCCGCCGGTAAACTCGACGCCCAGCACCTTGCTGCCGTCGTCGGAAAGATTGAGGTGAATATTGCGAGCACACACGCCCTGAGGCTTGTAATCAAACGAAATCATGCGATCCCCTCTCAGAATGTTATTCGAGACGACTATTATCCCCGTCTTTCCCTAAATGCAACGAGGCGCTTTGCCGGCAACACACATTACCAGCAAAGCGCCCTAAAAAGCTAACGTTATGCCCGAACCTACTCGAAGCTCAGCTGCTCCAGACGATCAAAGACTGTGTCGATGCGGGTGAGGAAGTCCCACGGGTCAAAGATCTCGTCGAGCTTCTCCTGGCTGACGGTGCAGCGCGGGTCGGCCTCGAGACGCTCCTTAAAGGTGGGGCCGGAGACACAATCCTGCACCTCATGCCAAGTTGCCATGGCGTTCTCCTGCACAATGGCGTAGGCGTCCTCGCGGGTGATGCCCGTGTCGACGAGGGCGAGCAGCACCTTGGAGGAGAAAATGAGGCCGCGGGTCTTATTGAGGTTGGCCATCATGCGGGCAGGGTACAGCTGCAGGCCGTCGATAACGCGGATGAGGCACTGGAACATGTGGTCGAGCGCGATGAAGCTATCGGCCTGGGCGACGCGCTCGGCAGAGGAGTGCGAAATGTCACGCTCGTGCCACAGGGCGACGTTGTCGAAGGCAACCTGCGCGTTGGCCTTCACGACGCGCGACAGGCCGCAGACCTTCTCCATGGTGATGGGGTTGCGCTTGTGCGGCATGGCGGAGCTGCCCTTTTGACCCTTACGGAACGGCTCCTCGGCCTCGAGCGTATCGGTCTTCTGCAGATTGCGAACCTCGGTAGCGATGCGCTCACAAGTGGCCGCGGTGGTGGCAAGAACGCCGGCGAGGTAGGCGTGATGATCGCGGCTAATAACCTGCGTGGACAGCGGGTCGTGAACCAGGCCCAGGTGCTCGCAGACATATTCCTCGACAAACGGCTCGATGGAGCTGTACGTGCCGACAGCGCCCGAGATAGCACCGAAGGCAACATTCTTGCGGGCGTCCTCAAGACGGTCCAGATCGCGCTTGAGCTCCCAGGCCCAAGAGCCAAACTTCATGCCGAAGGTCATCGGCTCGGCATGGATGCCATGAGTACGTCCGGCGCAGAGCGTGTTGCGCTCCTCGAAGGCACGACGCTTGCAGATCTCGCCGAGTTTCTTGACGTCCTCGATGATCAGGTCGCAGGCCTGGGTGAGCTGGTAGCACAGGGCCGTGTCGCCCAGATCGGAGCTGGTCATGCCATAGTGAACCCAGCGGCTGGGCTTGGGGTCGCCCTCGGGAACATCGGCATCGATGTACTCCTTCATGTTGGTCAGGAAGGCAATGACGTCGTGGCGCGTGACTTCCTCGATCTCATCGACCTTCGCCTTCTCAAAGTTGGCATGGTCGCGGATCCACTGGGCCTCGTCTTTGGAAATACCGATCTTGCCGAGCTCCGCCTGGGCCTCGCAGGCCAGAACCTCGATTTCCTGCCAAATGGCGTACTTGTTCTCGAGGGAGAAAATGTGTCCCATCTCCGGGCGGGTATAGCGATCGATCATAGCGGCTCCTTTTTGGTTATTGGCACGTTGGTCGTAACCCAACCATTGTACCGTGCGCAGGTGCAAGTATGGGCAGCAGGCATTAACCTAACATTTTGCCGCAAGAGCGGCCATGGGGACATCCGCGTATTTGCTTCGCAAATCTGCACCGGCTTCAGGCGCCTGTCGGCGCCTTCGCCTGCTCGCTATAAACGCTTCGCGTTTATTTAACGCTCGCACCCTGTCGGGTTCGAGTCCCGGCACTTTATCGAAAAAAGCACGGCACCGTAATGGTGCCGTGCTTGTGTTTTTTACTGGAGCGGGCAACGGGACTCGAACCCGCGAGTGTCAGCTTGGGAAGCTGATGCCTTACCACTTGGCGATGCCCGCTTGTGTGTTGGCTAGTATAACGCGGTTGTCTTGTTCGATACAAGGGTGGTGATGCTTGTTTTAACTGTGGAGATTCGTTTGAAAATCGCGTCAATTGTGGAGATGAGGACCTTTGACCTCCTGTTCTCCCTATCTTCTACCTGCGCTTTTGCTTGATTGTTGTATTTGAGCTCAATTTGTCAGGAATTGGGTAAGCTTTTGGTCAGGCTCCGGTACTTACCCGCATGAACCTCGGGGGTAGCCTCATCCTACGCGTCGCAGCCTCCCCGTGCGGCGCACGAGGGATAAGGAGCAGCCATGTCCAACGCACCCACGCACTCTGTCCACAGCGCAATCACAACAGGTCCGCTGCTCCTGCTCCTCTTCCTGCTTTTCGGCTGCCTGGCACCGGGAGCCGCATTTGCCGTCGATGGCTACGACCAGCTCGGCTTCCGCACTATTAGCGATGATTGTGGGCCCTTCTTCATCGGCAAGTATGAAGCTCAAGACGCCTCGATTGCCTACTGCATGAACCAGGAGCGCCCCGGCCCCACCAAGCCGGGCGGCCCATGGCTCAACTTTGATCAAGGCTGGGTGTGGCTCGACGACGAGTTCGCGGCAATCGTTTGTCACGGATATCCTACCGCCACGTCGTTTGGCGGTTACCATCTTTCACCAGATCGCGCCCGCGCCGCCACCCAGCTTGCCGTATGGATGCTCAACGGCACTACCCATGTCGACGGCACCTACTCCTACACGACCGCTCAGGGCAAAACCAAGAGTGGACACTTTACCGCCGACAATGAAGTCGTGGCGGCTGCGCGATGGCTCCACGACAGCGCAAAATCAGGAAGCATCAAAGCCGCTCCGCACCGCGCGCGGCGCTATCTAGGAGCCGTATCGGGCGGCAGCAAACGTCAAGACATGCTCTATGTGCTGCCGGCGGTCTCTGTTTCCTTCCAAAAGCAGTCTGCAAACGCTGCCATTACCAGCGGAAACAATACTTATCAGTTTGACGGGGCAACATTCGATGTTTTTGAGAGCGCCAGCGGCGCGCGTGTCGGCACCATCCAGATGGACAGCAACGGTCGAGCGCAGGCAGCACTTCTGCCCAATACGGCATACTACCTAGTTGAAACGAAGGCGCCGGCCGGCTATGTCCCCCGTCGTGATCGCATCGCCTTTACCACGGGGAATGACGGTGGACAGGTCGCCATTGATGAACAGCCCGGCACCATCAATCTGCGTATCGTAAAACTCGATGCCGCGACGAATGCCGGCCCCCAGGCGGGATCTTCACTCGCAGGAGCAGAGTTCACGTGTGTGTCGCAATCAACCCCTGGATGGGCGCAAATTCTCACGACTGACGAAAGCGGTCGGGCTACCCTCGTCGATGTCCCCTTAGGAACCTTTACCATCTACGAATCAAAAGCCCCCGAGGGCTACCTGCCATCCAACGACAGCTGGACCTATACCGTTGGAGCCGACCAGCTCGGCGATTCAGGCGTAGTCGAGATCGAATCTCGCATTTCCGATATCCCCATTGCGTTTGACCTTGAGATTTCCAAATTCAAGGATTACGGCAATAGCGACCAATCCGGCCTGGAGCAGCCGGCGGGTGGTGTTGTCTTTGAAGTTGTCAGCAACAGCTCTCAGCAGGTTGTTGGCACATTGACCACAAACATCTATGGCTTTGCCTCCACCAAAGATCAGCCCGAAGCATGGTTCGGCACAGGCAAGCGACCCGCCGGTGTCCACGGAGCCGTCCCATACGACCGTGCCGGCTACACGATTCGCGAGGTTCCGGAAACCGTCCCCGAGGGTTTTAAACGTGCAGGGGAATGGACCGTCGGGGCCAATCAGATTTCCAACGGCGCCGAGCTTCAATATATCGTGGACAACCACGCTCTGTCGACGCATCTCCAGATTGTAAAACGCGATGCCCAAACAGGCGCTTCTGTTCCCCTAGCCGGATTCACCTTCCAACTCCTCGACAGCAATCACGAACCTGTCTCACAAACTTGCTGGTATCCAGCACATAACGTAATGGACACCTTTACGACTGACGCGACCGGGACCGTCACACTGCCAGAATCGCTCGTGCCGGGCACCTATTATGTACGCGAAGCCTCGGCCAAAGAGCCCTATCTTGTCGGCGAAGAGATCGAGGTAAACATACCCGCCGACATGAACCTAACGCCCGTTGTAATCGCCTCGTATTATGACCACGCCGCGACCGGAAACATCAGGATCGTTAAAACCGATGCCGTAGACGGCAGCAGCCTCGCGGGCGCCATCTTTGAGATCCGTGCCTCGGGTGATATCATGCGCCCCGACGGTAGCATTGCCGCGCTCGACGGTGAGACTGTCGCTGCCGTCACGACGGATGAAACTGGAGAAGCACGCGCGGACGACCTCCCGCTGGGATCTGGCACCGCACGCTACGAGGTTGTCGAGACTCAAGCGCCGGCAGGCTTCTTACTCGATCGGACATCCCATATTGTCGACCTTACTTATGCCGACCAGAAAACACCCGTTGTAGAAGCACGGCTTAACGTATCCGACGATTACACCAAGGTAGATATCTCCAAGGTCGATGCAAGCGGCGAGCAGGAAGTGGAAGGCGCACAGCTCACCTTATATGGTCCCGATAAAACCGAAATAGACTCCTGGACCTCATCCGACAAGCCACACCGCGTCGAACATCTTGCACCCGGCACCTACTCGTTGCGCGAAATGATGTCTCCGCGGACCTATGACCTTGCCGAGGAGATAACGTTTGAAATAAAAGATACGGGAGAAGTCCAATCCGTCGCGATGAAGGATGCGCCCATCGAGATCAAGGGGCAGGTCGACAAGCGTCAGGAACTTGTCCAACCTATCGAAAAGGGCCTGTTGGCTAACGGCGATGGTAAAAACCGCGCCACGACGCAAACCAATAGTGATGGGCTTTTCTCCTATACCATCGATGCTCGAAACGATTCCGCTACTTGGGTTGATGAGTTTACGATTATCGATGATCTTGAGTGCGCCAAAGACGGCACGGCGAGATTCATCTCAATCGAAACCCCCGTCGCCATCGGCGACCTCAACGGTCTGTGCAACGTGTGGTATCGCACGACGCCGTTGGACTCGACAGACGTCGATGAACCGGCGAACGCGACACTTGACGATGGACACGAAAATCCTTGGCTTGAGTCCGACGAAGTAAAAGAGAGCCTTGGTGAGGACTGTCGCCTCGTCGATTACGACGGCTGGCGCCTCTGGAAGGCGGATGTCTCGACCACGGAATCCACCACACTCGAGGCGGAAGAGCTCGACCTTACACCCAATACCGTCGTAACGGGCATTCGAATTGAATACGGTGCGGTAGCCGCCGACTTTACGACTCGAAGCGATGCGGATTCTTGGACCCGCGATGATCTCAAAGATGAGCACGACGACCTTGACGATGCCAAAGCAATCCTTGGCACAGACGCTCGGGGCGCAATCGTGCACATGCAGGCGACGTCGGCTTATACGCCCCAAACCGCACTCACCAACAGCGCACGCGTCGATCTTTGCCGCAACGGCGGCGGCGATAAACTTGAGTCACATGACGAGGACCGTGTCATTCAACGCTGTACCCTACTGCAGGACCTACCGGCAACAGGATCAGTTCCCATCGCCGCTTGCATCACCGCGCTCCTGACCTCGGGTGCCGCAGCCCTATGGTTCGCTCGCCTTAGGTCGACCCCAAAGAAGCGCTAGCGCGATGAAAAAGAGCCAGTCCCCTGGCTCGCCCGCTTTCAATCATGTAAATCGCCGTATCTACTCTGCAGACGAAGATCCACCATCAACGATTGCCTGCTCGGACTCAGGAATCCCATCGGCACCCGTACTCTGTTCTTGCTCCACCTCTTCGCTGATTGCGGAGGCGGGGGTCGAGCCCTTTGCACCCACGATGTAGGCAGCCCCAAATCCTAACGCAATGGCAATCAAGGTCAAAATCACGTAGACAGGCCAATGGCGCTTAATATACGAAAACACGTTGACTCCTTAGAGCTCCGTCTACGAACGGCGGATAACCTCGGTCACGACCTCGGATACCGTGGCAATGTTCGTCGGGTTGACATTGTGGGGCAGGTCGTCCTCGGTACGAGCGCAAGCCAGACGCGTGCCGTCCACGCCGGCGATGGTGAGGGCTCGGCGGCTCGCCTCGAGCGCGGCATAGGCATCGGTCTTGGCATAGGGCATCTCGAGCGCGCCACAATCGACATGGAACGACTTGCACACCTTGCTGACCAGGTTCATGATGCGGCGATCGCCCTTGAGCAGCTGCTGTTCGCCCTCGACCGTCACCACCGAAAGCCTACCGGCGCCGACGGATTCAAGATTGATGAAGAATACGCCGCGGAGTTTATCGCGATGCGAAGCCAAGAAGGCCTTCATGCCGGCGCCATCACAATCCGAGGCGCCCGTTGCCACAAACCAGATATCGTGACCGAGCAGCTCATCATCGCCCATAGAGGCGACAGCCGAGAGCATATCTTCGGAAGAAGCGCCATCGGAAGACGTAGCGCCGCCCTTCCAGCCATCGTTATCGTCCTCGAAGTTATCCCACGAACCGATACCGCGACCGGACTTCTTGGCATCGTAATCGTCTTCGACGCCCAGCCAATCACTCATGCTGTCCTGCTCGTTTTTCCTTTTACGACCGAACAGGCCACCCAGGCCGCGTTTGCGAGACTTGGGTGCCGCCGGGGCGGGAGCCGAAATGGTCTCGATCGGCTGCGCGCCCGACGCAACGGGCATAGAAGGCGCAACGGGTGCCGATGTGGGTTCGGGACCCTGGGCAGTAGCAAAGGGGTCGTTGACCTGGGCAGAGGGATCGGGAAGGTCGAACAGCGACGTGCGAGACGCAACGTTTGCCTGCTTCATAGACGGCAGCGACGGATCGGGGACCGAAGCCAGCGGAGACGAGGAAGGTGCAGGCGACGGTGCCGACGCCGGATCGGGAACATTCATCTGCGGACGCGGCGATGCCTGGGAGGAAATCTGGGCCATAAGGGAATCGACCGTTTCGTCCTGGGTGGGAGCGACATTGGCAACCGTGGCACCGGAACCACTCGGGGTCGGCATGGTGAAAATCTGCGTGGAGTAAGGCCTCGACTCATCCGTCTCGGGAGTCTCGGAAACCGCAGGCACTTCCTCCTGCTCGACCTCGGTCGAATCACCTTGATCGGCTGCCGCGTATTGCTCTTCGTCAGAGTTGGCCTCGACGGACTCGTCCTCGGCGGCAT
Organism: uncultured Collinsella sp.; assembly: GCA_905197595.1. Lineage (GTDB taxonomy): Bacteria > Actinomycetota > Coriobacteriia > Coriobacteriales > Coriobacteriaceae > Collinsella. Next base: position 25,690 of record CAJJZM010000005.1, on the reverse strand, counting down.
CTTGGATTTCGGCAGCATCAATGGGCTCGTCATCGTCTGCCGCGTCGCCCTGCTCATCGGAAACAGGAAGGGGCTCGGCAATTGCGGTGCCTTGCTTTTCAAACGTTATCGTGGAATCGAACTGCGCGGCATCAAACGACATGGTGCTATCGACGTGCTGCTGAGCCTCGAAAGACGTTGTTGCCTCAACAACATCCGCTGACGTCGGTTGCTGGGACTCAAAGGACGTCGTAGCTTCGGCAGCGTCGACGGGCCCGGACTGCATAGCCTCGTTCTGCTCGAACTCTTGCGCCGCGCGCTCACGTGCCGCCTCGGCTGCCTGCTGCTGAGCGATAGCCTCCTGCTCGGCAGCCTCGCGTGCGGCAGCGCGCTTCTCCTCGAAATCGTCGACAAATTTCCTGCCCTTTGCAAGCGCACCCTTAAAGAAGCTGGAAGCGCTGGCGCCAATCGAAGAGAACGCGGATGCAATATCGGCATGGGGCGTTGCCGCGGGAATCTCGGCAGAGAAATCAGTATCGCTCTCGTAAGACACGCGCCTCGGCTGTTCAACGTAATCGTCGTCAGACTCGTCCGCAACGTCTTGCGCCGGCGCGGCGGGAGCCAAAATGTCCAGTCCTGCCGCGGGATCGATCGCGGACACCGCCTCGGGCTCGGCAACGGCAGCGGTAACCGCGGCAGACTCATCATCCGCAGTGACAACGGGCGCAGGCTCGGGCTCAAACGTCGGCTCCTCGCCCTCCTCGTAATCGAGCGTGCAGGACTCGGGAAGCATTCCGAGTGCACGGATGGCATCCGAACCAAAGCGAATGTTGCCGGCGGCGTTGCGATAGAGCTTGGGCTCGGGCTCGGCCGCGGCAGGCTCCTCCGCCGGCTCAGCAGCGGGAACCTCGTCATTGAACTCTTCGGCCTGGACAGCCTGATTCTGATCCTCGGGCACGATGGCGCCAATCAGCGTCTCGTCGGCAGACGCACCCTCAAAGCCCTCAATCTGCTCGTCAAAAGCCTCGCCCTGTTCGGGCTCGGTTTGAGCGTCGGGAGCAATCGGCTGACCGAACTCGTCCTCGGCGTAGGTAGGCTCTTCGTACTCGATGGTGTTGCCGTAGTCGTTTTGCTGCTGGGCCGCGGCATACTCCGCCGCCGCGCGCGCCATTTCCTCGGCACGACGTTTCTGCTCCCCAAAATAGGTATCGAACGGAACATCGTCGGGAAACTCGTTCTCGCCCTGGAAGGGAGCAACGTTGTCCATAACGCCGAGCATAGCGGCGACAGAAGACTTGTTGCACACCGCGCCGGACGTATAGGGAAGAACGTGGCGGTTAGAGATGATGTTTGCCGCGTTGGCAAGTGCAACGAGGGAAGCGAGGATCGCGACAATCCACAGCAGAACCTTGAGCGCGCCGGGGAGCGGCAGGATACGCAGGATGGCAACGGCAGCAGGGGCAATCGTGGCAACGGGCAACAGCTTGGCGATGAGCGCACGATACGAAGCATAGGGCTCGCGGGCGAGCAGCTCAGCACGGGGAGAGTCGTAGTGTGCGACAACGACCACCGGGCGGTTGCGCGGAGACGCGAGCGGGCCCGAGGCCTTGTGGTAGGCGATGACATTTTGGCTCACGCCCGTCTTGCCCAGGCGCGAAACCACGGGGTGGCCCGTGCGCTCGAGCACGTAAAGAACGGCGCCGACAATGGCCAGCAAGGTGCCGACCAAGCCGATACCGCCGCCGATGCCCATCAGCAGGGCGCCGGCAAACGCAAGAATACCGGTAACGGCAAATGCCAATCTACTGGGCGCCGGGGCATTGAACTCCTGAACCTCGGGGTCAAAGCCGTGGTTGCGGAAGATCTGAGCGATATCCTCGGCAGCCAAGCGCTCTTCTTCGCTGCATGCCGGCGTAATGCCGGTGTTCTGCAGCAGGTGGTTAATATAGTTCTGGGTGTTCGCCATGTGCGCTCCACATCCATAATCCGACAAATAGGCCCAATGCATGCACATTAGAACCGTATATAGTCGAAAGTATACCCCGAGCGAGCGCAAACGACCGAATTCGGGCCATCTTAACGCCCCGAGCGGACAAGGATATAGCCTAATCTCCATATCGGACTAAAATCATGGCAGCAAACCACCTTCTCATGCGAGGACTCTATGACGGCAAGCGACGCGACCGCGACAATTAAAAAGGGGAATTCGGAGCCCAGTTTCGATAAAACGACTCAGCGCATCCTCAATCTTTTCTTTGTGCTCAACAGCTCCCCCAAACCGCTGACGACCGAGCAGATCGTCTTGGATTCTGACCTGGGATATGGCTCGGGCAATATCGACTCGGATAAGCGCAAGTTTCGGCGCGATCGTGACAAACTGCTCGAACGCGGCATCTTAATCAAGGAGGTTCGCCCCGCCGGCGCGCAGGAGACCGAGGAAAGCTCATGGACAATCGACCGCGAGCACACGTTTGCAGCAGGTGGCCTCATCACCGCAGACGACGCCGACATCCTACTCAACGCCATCGACCAAACGCTTGCAAGCGGCTCTTCCACCTTTGCCGCACCACTTGCCGATATTCGCTCCAAGATTGCCTACCTCACCGGCAGGACGACGGCGGACGAGGCGACGATCAGCCGTTCTCCCACCGTCGATGCGGTTTGGAGCGCCTTTGCCGAGCGATGCGCGCTGCGATTTTTATATCAGAACGGACGCGGTGAGCAAAAAGAGCGTACCGTCTGCGTCTACGGCATGTTCGAGCGCGAGGGCGTGGCGTACTTCTGCGGCCTCGACAATGCCACCGACGACATCAGGACATTCCGCTGCGACCGTATCGTTCGCGCTTGGCGTCCTTCGAAGGCCTACACCATCCCTGCGGACTTCAACCTCAACGACTACCTGTTCTTTGAATTCGATTTTGCCGACCGACCGCCCGTTGCAGCTACGTTCTCATTCGCCCCTCAGACGCAGATCGATATGATCAACGGTCTCACGCGCGGGCGAGGTAAGCTCGCACACACCGATGCGGGATGGATCTGGACCGTTGACGTGCGCGACCTTGAAGCCGCCGCCTCATTTTGCATGGCCCGCGCCATGGACGGCATGAGGCCCATGGCCCCCAAATCGCTCAAGCAGGCGTGGAACCGCCTCATTGAAAGGACGGTGCACGAGCATGCCCGTGCGTAAACTCACCAGCGAGCAGAGACTCTCGCGCGCCATCGACATCATGGAGGCCCTCTACGCCTCCGGCGAGAGCGGCATGACACGAACCGAAATTTGCGGCCGCTTTGACATCACGGGAATATCGCTCGACGAGATTCTCGAGATCGTCTCGACGCTCGCGGACCGAGAATCGGGTGCGCGCATCATCTGCGAATGCCACGGCGAGCGTGTGGTCCTCACCGGTGACGCCGGACGTGTGCTACCGCTGCGCCTGAGTGCCGCCGAGGGCGCTGTGCTCAACCACGAACTTGAATCGTTGGGGATCGAGCCGCAGACGGCAGCTCGGATTCGACACGCTCTTCTACCCGAAGAGCTCGGCTATAACCAGTGCGTCTTTGACACCGTCAACCACGGGTCGCACTGGCAGCAGCTGAGCTGCGCCATTCAGGACGGCGTTCGCTGCCTCATCTCGTATCGCTCGATGGACGATGCACGGCCACGCGAGCGTCTGGTCGACCCCTTGCGCATTACGGCAAACGGCGACCAAACATACCTGATTGCCTGGGACATCGCAGTCGATGAGCAGCGCACCTATCGCATGGATAAAATCGAGGGACTCACCTTGACGGAAGACTCCGTCGTGCCTCACGCACCGGACGTCGCATCCCTCCACGATTCCCTTGCCCGGACGCAGCGTAGCGCAAAGCTCTTGATGCCATTCGATATGGCGGAGCATCTGGACTGGGCCGGCATCACCCTCATCGAGCGCAGCGGGGCAGACATGGCAACGGTAACCGTGCATTACGGCTCCGAGCGTTGGCTACTGAGCCAGATAATCGCAGCGGGCGGAGCCATCCGCATCTTGGATGACCCCACCCTGTCAAAGCGTCTGTGCGATATGGCAAAAACTCTCGTCTGTCCGCTTTAGCGCCGCCGCTCGTGGCGTGCGCGCCACAGTTGCAGATAGTGACCGATCTGTGCCGATTCGATGCGCTGGTAGGAGCTCGTGGGCAGCGACGTTAAGAACTTCTTTCCGTAGCCCTTCGTCACCAGGCGAGGATCCGCCAAGATCAGCACACCGCTATCGGTCGACGAGCGAATCAAACGCCCCGCGGCCTGCTTAACCTCGAGCACCGCCTCGGGCAGCGAATAGCGCGCCCATGCGCGGTCTTCGCGCAGGTTGCGCTCGCACGAGAGCGGGTCCGTGGGGCTCGAGAACGGCAACTTGGGAATGATGACGCAGCGCAGCGTCTCGCCGCTGGCATCAAACCCCTCCCAGAAGGCCTTGAGCGCAAAAAGCGACGAGGTCGGTTCGTTGATAAACCGGTCGCGCAGGCGACGAGGAGATGAGTTGCGCTGCTGGCAGTTGAGCTCCAGACCCGCACGGGCCATCTTGGGCTCAACGCGGGCGTATAGGTCCTCCATGTCGCGCCGATTGGTGAACAACGTGAGCACCGATCCGCCCATGGCAAGATGGGCGTCGACCAGTACGCGCTCGAGCGCCGTAAGATAGCTCTCACGATCGCGCGGATCGGGGATATCGCCCGCAACGACTACAGCCATGTTCGAATCGAAGTCGTAGCTCGAATCCAAGTGCAGCGATGACGACGTTGAAGCACCGATGCGATCAAGGCCGACCGCATGGTTAAAGTGCTCAAAGCTTTTGGACACCGTCATGGTCGCCGAGGCAAAGATAGCCGTGTGAACCTCGGGCAGCCACTCGGTTGCCAAGGCCTCGCCAATGTCGATGCGCTCTGCGGTCATTGACTCTCCGCCGGCACGCAGCCTGCGATTGACCTGCAGCGAATACACGTAGTGTTCATCGGTACCATCAATGATGAGTTTTAGGTTCTCGGCCAGCTCGTGCAGGCGGCGCGAGATATCACCCAGGTCGACAACAACCTCTGGCTTGTCGGCGGCGACGGCTTGCACCAGCGCGTCGACGCTCTTGTCAGCTTGTTCCAATGCGTCGATGCCAGTGTAGGCCGACTGTAAGAAATCATGCCAGTCGTCAGATTCGCGCAGCTCGGGGCCAATCCATAGATTGGCATTGTCATAGCCCCCACGGGCACGGCGACCGAGCTCGCGAACGCCATCGAACACGCCGGCGATCGCCATGCTCGCGCGCGCAACCGTCGACGTCGCCTTGGCGGTAAGGCCCAGATAGAGCGTAGAGCCCTCGGAGGTTGCCAAATCACGGGAAACCTGGCTTAGCGCGCCGGTGCTCGAGCCACCCAGACGCTCAAACAGAACGCGTGATTCGTCCGCCGACACCACACGCGCCCACTGACGGCGCGCCTCGCGCTCGATGGAATGGGCCTCGTCGATTACCCAATGACGAATCGGCGGCAAAATCCTGCCCTCGGCCGCGACGTTGCGGAACAGCAGGGAATGGTTGGTGACCACCACATCGGCATGCGCCGCACGACGGCGAGCGCCGTGGACCAAACATTTATCAGGGAAAAACGGGCAGAGGCGACGAGCACACTCGCGCGAGGCCGTCGTAAAGTCGGGACGGTTGACGCTGCGCCACCGAATGCCGAGCGAGTCGAGGTCGCCATCGGCTGATTGGCAGACGTACGCCATAATGACCGCGACCGCCGTGAGCGTGTCCGCCGGATCGCGCTTGGTGGTAATCCCGACCTGGCCGCGGCTCATGCGCTCGAGCTTGCGCAGGCACGGATAGTGGTCATACCCCTTGAGAGCGCAAAATGACAGACCACCGTCCAGTTGCTCGGCAAGTTTTGGCAGCTCATGGTACATGAGCTGGTCGGCAAGATTGTTCGATTTGGTCGCAATACCAACCGTGATGTTGTTACGGCGTGCTGCCTCGGCAAAAGGCACCAGATAGGCCATCGATTTGCCGACGCCTGTGCCTGCCTCAATTACTCGATGAGTGCCCGTGACCAGCGCATCGCGGACCTCGAGCGCCATCGCGATCTGCTCATCACGCGGCTCGTAGGTGGGATACATGCGATTGACCAGGCCACCTGGCGCATAGTCTGCCTCGATCTCCTCACGACTCGGCATCTTGAGAACCGGCAGCTCATCGGCGTCCACCCGATCGTCGGCGCGATCGGCCTTGAGAACGTCAGCACGAGCGGCGCTGAGAGAGAAGATAGAACCAGGGTTCTGCCCTGCCAAGAATGAGAAGATAGGACGATAGGACCAAGGCACGTCCGGATGCATGTCGGCTAGGCGCGCCATGAGGCCCTGGGGCAAGTCGGTGAGCGCCACGAGCAACACGCGCCATACGCCACACAGGGCGTCGACGTCGGCATTGGCACGGTGTGATACCGAGTCGCAGCCAAACAGATCGGCCATAAAAGACAGCTTGTGCGAGGCCAGGCGCGGAAGCGCGATGCGCGACAGCGCCAGCGAATCGATCCAAATATCGCTCACGTTGACGCCGCCTTTGACCGACTCGATAAACGAGCGGTCGAACGTGGCGTTGTGTGCGATCACCGGGCAGCCACCGACAAAATCGGCGAGAGCGGCGACGGCCTCAACCGCCGACGGGGCATCTGCAACATCGGCATTTGTAATGCTCGTGAGCTCGGTAATCTCGGCGGGAATCAGCTGCCTGGGATGCACGAAGGTATCGAAGCGGTCGATGACCTCGCGGCCCGAAAGACGGGCCGCCGAGATCTCGATCAGCTCGTTGTCCTGCACCGAAAGACCCGTGGTCTCGGTATCGAGGATAATCACATCTTCCTCGATAAGGCCGAAGGACTGCGTTTTGGCGCGGTCGGCAAGCGTGGCATAGGAGTCGATGACAAACTGCGGCGTTCCTGACGAAACCGCGTCCTCGATTAGCATGCAATGCCCGCTCGACGAAGGCCCATACGGATCAGGCTGTCACAGACCTGCGGGAACGTCATGTCGTCGGTGTGGCGGATCTCATCCGGATACAGCGACGTATCGGTCATGCCGGGAATGGTATTGGTCTCGAGGATAACGGGGCCGTCCTCGCTCACAATAAAGTCGCTGCGCGAGATACCCAGGCAACCGAGGGCCTTGTGAGCGGCACAGGCAAGTTCCTGAGCGCGAGCGTAATTCTCGGGTGAAATCTGCGCCGGAATGCGATGGATATCCGTAGGGTCGACATACTTCACGTCCAGATCGTAGAACTCGCAGTCCTCGGGCTTACGAATCTCGACAATCGGCAGGGCGCGCACGTCATCTTCGCCGTATACGCCGACGGTGACCTCGGTACCCTCGATGCACTTCTCGACCAGCACTTTGTCGCCGTACTCAAACGCCTTGGCGATTGCCGCGGGCAGCTCGGAGGGCTCATGGACCAGGGAAATGCCATAGCTGGAACCGTTGACGGCCGGCTTCACAAAGCAGCGCTCGCCACAAACCTCGACGATATGATCGATATCGACTTCATCGCCCACCTCGAGCGCAAGGCCGGGGGCAATGGGAATGCCCGCCTTGGCGTATAGGAGCTTAGAGACCTCCTTGTCGGCACCGCAGGCGCTGGCAAGTACGCCCGAGGCCGTGTAGGGGATACCCAGGGTCTCCATGGCACCCTGCATGGCGCCATCCTCACCGCCGGCGCCGTGCATGGCGATAAATGCCACATCGAAACCGCCGGTCGCCATGGTTACCATAAAATCATCGGCAGCCGTGTCGATCAGCTCCACCGAAGTGTAGCCGGCCTCCTTCAAGGCAGCCACGACGTTCTTTCCCGAATTGAGCGAGATCTCGCGCTCAGCGGAATGACCGCCCGCCAAGACCGCTACGTGCATGTTCTCTAGGCTTTTACCCGGCATGGGCAGACTCCTCCTCTATAATTTCTGCAGCTGATACCATATTGTAGCGATACCCTCTACGTTTCCCCAAAATCGAAAGGCTTCCATGAATCCCAGGACTAAATCTCAGGACATTCGCGACTTGAGCCAAAACGATATTCGCGAGCTCGTGACCGAACTTGGCCAGCCCGCCTTCCGCGCGAAGCAGCTCATCGAATGGGTCTTCGAGAAGAACGTTTGTTCGTTTGACGATATGACCAACCTCCCCAAGGCTTTCCGTGAGCAACTTAAAGAGGCTTTTGCCTTTGATACGCCGACTGAACTCACCAAGCAGGTTTCCAAAGATGGCTCGCGCAAGTATCTGCTCGAGTACCACGATGGCATTTCCGTCGAGACTGTCGGCATGCCCCGTCGTAACAAGCTTTCCGTCTGCGTTTCCACCCAGGCAGGCTGCGGCATGGGCTGTGCCTTTTGCGCTACCGGTCTCAACGGCCTCAAGCGCTCTCTGACCGCTCAAGAGATCGTCGACCAGGTGCTTCATGTATCCAACGACTTTGGCGAGCGTGCCACAAGCGTTGTCTTCATGGGCCAGGGCGAGCCGTTTGCCAACTACGACGAGGTTCTCAAGGCACTGCGTATCCTCAACGACCCCGATGGCATCGGTATCGGCGCTCGTCACCTCACTGTCTCCACCAGCGGCGTTATTCCCGGTATTCGCAAATTTGCCGATATCCCCGAGCAGTTCACTCTTGCCGTTTCCCTGCATTCCGCCATCCAGTCGACGCGCAATAAGCTCATGCCCGGTGTTAAGAAATACACGCTGCTTCGCCTTCACGAAGCGCTTCAGCTCTACACCGAGAAGACTGGCCGCCGCCCGACCTATGAGTATGCCATGATCGAAGGCGTCAACGATACGAATCCCGAGATGCAGGCGCTCTGCGACTTCTGCGAGGGAACGCTGTGCCACGTTAACCTGATTCAGCTTAACGACATCGAGGGCAGCCCGCTCAAGCCGTCGCCGATTCATAAGGTTGAGGATCTTCAGCGTCGTCTTGAGTCCCGTGGCATCGAGACCACGATTCGTAACTCCCGTGGTAACGATATTGACGCCGCTTGCGGACAGCTGAAGCAGCGCTTCAAAGTTCAGAAGAACGCATAGGGGAGTCGCACCCCAATACGTTTCATGTGAAACATCGAACGGCCCCGGTTGCAGGATATGCAACCGGGGCCGTTTCATTTATCGACCTCAATTTTGGACCAACTGCTACCTTTCCCATTTTTTACGGACAAAATAAAGGGCCCTTGTCTCATGAATCAGACAAGGGCCCCTCAAAATATGCAGGGTAATTGTTAGGTACCTAATAGCCTACATTTTCCCATTGGTTGCTAACCCAACCTTGATTAATCTTGGGATTCTTCGTTACCTGAGCAGTACGCATGGCAACATCTTCTGTCATAACATCCATTTTCTTCTTTGAAGTATCGACGATATCTTCCGCGCTACGAAGCAAACGACCCCGAAGTTCATCGTCTGTCGCGATCTTATAGCCAGCAAAGGCACCAGCCGCGACAGTCGTCGCCAATGCAATCGCAGTTATAATCTTATTCCTCATCTTGGCCCCCTTGATCAAACTGAATCATTTCACCAAGAATACGAGAAAGCTCTTCTTCGTCTTTAAACTCAATTTCAATCTTATTCTTTCCACGCGAGCTCTTCACACGCACGTTGGTATTAAATACCTGGCGAAGCACACGGGCAGCCTTTTTAAAAGACTGAGGCGTTGCAGGCCTCGGCGTCTTAGGCGTCTCTCCGGCAGAAAACAATGAAGCAAGATTTTCTGTCGCTCTTACGGAAAGGCCCTCTGCAACAACCTTTTCTGCAAGTCGAATTCGAGCATCCTCATAGGGAACTGCAAGAATCGCACGTGCATGACCAGCAGTAAGTTTACCCTCAAAAATCATCTGCTGAACTACTTCGGGGAGATCGAGAAGGCGCAACGAATTTGTAATTGCAGAGCGTGACTTGCTTACTGCCTTCGACAATGCCTCCTGGGTCATACCGCTGGCATCAATGAGCTGGCGATAGCCCTTAGCCTCTTCGACGGGATTCAGATCAGAACGCTGAAGGTTTTCGATAAGAGCAAGAGCCAGCATCTCTTCATCATTAACATCTTTAATGATGACAGGCAGCTCCTCAAGACCAGCAAGCTTTGACGCCTGGTAACGACGCTCACCAGCGATAATCTCATAGCCGTTTCCATGCTTGCGAACCAAGAGCGGCTGCAAAACGCCATGCTCTTGGATTGACTCGCTCAACTCGCGAAGTTCAGTTTCATTAAACTGAATTCGCGGTTGATTAGGGTTGGGAACGATATCCTCAATAGGTAGTTTTGTTACAGATGCGGCATTTGAAGCAGATACAGCAGAACCACCGGTCTCATACTCGGCCTCTGAGACCAAAGCATTGAGTCCACGTCCCAATCCGCCACGTTTCTTTACACTAGGCACGCTTGATCACCTCTTTTGCAAGGTTCATATACGCTTTTGCACCCTTATTTTGAGGTGCATAGGTAATTACCGGTTCTCCAAAAGACGGAGCTTCGGAGATTTTAACCGTACGGGGGATTAGCGTCTTAAATGCCTTATCACCAAAGTACGATTGAACCTCCTCAACAACCTGATTCGATAGAGAAGTACGCGAGTCATACATGGTCATAAGCACACCATAGGTGTCTAAGCCCTTGTTCAGACGTGATTTGACCATCTTCATTGACTCAAGCAGCTTCGTAACGCCCTCGAGTGCGTAATACTCACACTGGATTGGAATCAAAACGCTATCTGCTGCGGTCAGGGCATTGATAGTAAGCAGGCCGAGCGAAGGAGGACAGTCAATGAAAATAAAATCGAACTCGTCCTGAATCGGCTCAAGCAAATCTTTGAGGCGGGTTTCACGAGCAATTGCGCTTACGAGCTCAATTTCGGCACCTGCAAGCTGAATCGTAGCTGGAATTACGAATACCTTTTTGCAATTTGTATCAAGAACAAGCGATTCTGCCGGCACATCATTCAACAATGCATCATAGATGCAGTGATCAAGGTCTTCTTTTTCAATTCCAAATCCACTGGTACTGTTTCCCTGCGGATCAAAATCGACAATCAGTGTCTTACGACCCTGCTCACCCAGTGCTGCTGCAAGGTTTACAGCCGTCGTTGACTTACCGACGCCGCCTTTTTGATTGATGATTGCAATGATACGCGTGTCTTTTGCGCTCTTAGAACGCTTAACGTCGCGAAATCCCACGGTCCCTCCTGGTGTGTATTAAAGCTGTCAAACGGAGGATGTTTCACGTGAAACATTCCGATTCGATATCAACCGCCATGTTTCTCGTGAAACACTGCAAGTTGTAGTATCCATTATGTTTCACGTGAAACATCTAGGCAAGCGGATTCTTCTTTGCCATGCCATTTGCACGAGGCAATGAAACGGATGCTGGATGACTCTTCTTAAGAACAATGAACTCCCTGTGGCCCAAGCCCTCAGGCAAATCGATTGCGTCATTCAGAAGCAAAGTGAAGCCGCAAATCTTAGCTGCTGACATGCCGGAAGCAAGCTCCTCATCCGAAGGATTACCCTTGGTGATAACAAATAGACCTCCATCCTTGAGGAACGGAGCCGCATACTCAACAAGAATCGGTAGAGGGGCCAGTGCGCGGGCGGTTACGACAGAGAACTGCTTCTTATGGCTTCGAGCATATTCTTCAAGACGATCATGAACGGCATGAGCATGTTTCAATCCAAGAGCATGGACAAAAGAATTGACAGCATCAACCTTCTTGCCAACAGAGTCAATATAAGTAGCTTTACGATGCGTGGTTATGGTTAAAGGAATACCGGGGAAGCCCGCACCTGTTCCCATATCGAGCAAAGCTCCCTCAGGAGCCTTATTGATATAAGGGAGCAAAACAAGAGAGTCGAGGATATGTAGTACCGCAGCATCTTCTATGTTAAGAATACGGGTGAGATTGGTTGTCTTATTTGTTTCCAGAACCAAATCCAAATGCTGAATACATTTCCTCAGCTCAACATCAATTACGCTCAAGGAATACTCTTTGCAATAGGAAGTTAGACGACTCAACATCTCGTCAGCCTGCTGATCAGTAAGTACTAACAACGAAAGCTCCTTTCTGACAAAAATCAGTGTATCGAGAACTTTTGACAAAAAAAGGGGACGTGGAAACCACGTCCCCTTAAGCATAAGCTCGAGTAGATTATCGAGCAAAAATCACCACATGGCGATCGGGGTCAGAACCCTCAGAATGAGTATCGACGGCGTCATTGCCACGAAGTGCAATGTGAACCAGTCGGCGCTCGTAGGCATTCATGGGCGGAAGCGAAACACTCTTATGAGTGCGGATGGCACGCTCGGCAGCAGACTGAGCCATGGAGGCAACCTTGTCCTGACGGCGGCTCTTGTATCCCTCGACGTCCACTACAACCGGATATCTAAAGCCGAGCTTGCGGCTCACCAGCAATGAGAACATAACCTGAAGGGCATCAAGGGTGCGACCATGACGGCCAATGAGAACAGCAAGGTCGGGAGCCGTTACATCCAGAATCAGCTCACCCTCGTCGCCCTCATACTCATCGATAGGAGAGTTGGCGGCATCGAAGTGCGAAAGGATGGAACGCAGGATGGAAATCGCGACATCGGCAATGGTGTCGAGCTCCTCGTCGGTCAGCTCTTCACCGGCCTTGTAGCGCTGTGCAATCTCGGGATAATCGCCCGCGACCTGCGGGGCAACCTCCTCAAGCATATCCTCGATGATCTCTTCAGACATAACGTACTCCAAAAGTTAGGTACCTAAATAAGATTGATATCCCGCTACTTCTTCTTGTGCGGGCGCGGCTTCTTCTCGCGACGAGTGACCTCAACCTGCAGCGGCGCGTTCTTAAGGCGCTCCTCCTCATCGGCCTTCGCCTTGTCGATGACCTTCTGCGTCACAAAAATCTGCTGGATAACCTGCCAAGCAGACGAGACGTCGTAGTACAGCAGAACACCAACGGGAAGGCTCCAGCCCATCCAAAGCATCATGACCGTCATGACAACGGCCATCATACGCATGCTCTGAGCCTGCTGGCCGGTCTGGTTGCGCGACATATAGAGTTGCGGAATCAGGGTCAGGACAGCGAACAGGATCAGGCAGACCAGCGCAGGCAGCGCGACCATAAAGCCATCGGCAAAGGAGGCACTCGGCGTGGTGGTCAGGTCGGGCAGAATATTAAAGAACGAGAACGTGCCGTCGTTAAAGTAGTCCGGCAGGTTACGCAGCAGCGTAAATAGGGCGAACAGGACAGGCATCTGAATCAACAGCGGCAGACAACCAGCCATCGGGTTGAACTTGTTCTCGCTGTAGAACTTCTGCATTTCCTCGGCCTGACGCTGGGGATCGTCGGCATAGCGCTCCTGGATCTCGAGCATCTTGGGCTGCAGCACCTGCATGCGTGCCGTCGACTTAGTCGACTTGAGCATAAGCGGCGTCAGCAGCAGACGGATGATGACCACCAGGATGATGATGGACAGGCCCCAGTCGACCGCAAAGGTCTGGATGAGCTTGAGCAGCTCGAAAAGGATGTTAACGATCCAATCCCACATGTAAGTTTTCCTCCGATAGCGAGTGCCCGCTAGGGCACAGGGTCATAACCGCCGACGTGCAGGGGATTGCAGCGAGCGATGCGCCTCACGGCAAGCCAGCAGCCTCTCAAAACACCGTACTTCTCAATCGCCTGGACGGCGTATTGCGAGCACGTTGGGTAATAAATGCAGGCGTCAGGCAATAAGGGCGAAATAACCTGTTGATATATGCGAATAGGAGCGATGGCAACACGTCGCAAAACGTGATTGCTCATCGCTCCTCCCCGGCAACGCCGGCGCGTTTCATAAGCGAACGCAATGCATTGTCCATCTCCTGAGGCGAAGAAACCCTCGTCTTGGGAGTTGCGAACAAGATGATGTCATAACCCGCAACGGGAAATCCACAGCTGCGGGCGGCCTCGCGCATCACACGCTTAGAACGGTTGCGCACGACAGCACAACCGAGCCGTTTAGCACCAACGAAGGCGACCCTTCCGGAGTCGCCTTCGCCAACCGATTCACATATGGTCATTCGAATCAGAGGGTGATTGAAACGACGCCCCTGACTGAACACATGCTCGAAATCTTGCCGAGACTTAATAGTCTTCATGCGAGATGTGTGTATCGCTGCTAGACAGTGAGACGCTTGCGGCCCTTGGCGCGACGACGGGCGAGCACGGCACGACCACCCTTAGTGGCCATACGGGCACGGAAGCCATGGGTCTTGGCACGCTTACGCTTATTAGGCTGATACGTACGCTTCATCTTAAGTTCCTCCTGCTGCATTTCGAGTGTCCGCGGGGGCGCGGACGCAGATATAGACACGTGAGCTTGAAGATTGTAGGGAAATCAATGTTCAAATGTCAAGAAATCAAAGGTAAAAGGTTGCGCAGTTCACACGGTTCCCCCATAAGCCGAGCTCGATTTAGCGGTGCATGGCAACTTTTCACGATATTTCATTGAGTTTTCAACAGGTCATGTTGGCAATGTTGAGAACTTTTCGTCCGTTTTCCAAAGTTTTCAACAGGTTTTGAAAAGTTGTCGAAAGATGAGAAACATTGCACGGTGAGCTACTATTTGTCCGAAACCTTTTGAAAGATTGCGAGCGGCATGTCTGACGACTTTTACACCATGGTCGATTCCGGAGACCCGGCACCCGACAACGAGCACATCACCGGCGTGCGCGAAGAGCGCGACGAAGGCGAGCAGACGACCACGCAGGCGCCAAAAGCCATGTACGCCGCGCGCATCGCCGTCTATGACGACATGCTGTCGACACCACGTGTGATCGTCATTGATCCGCAAGATGTCCGCACGTATTTGGAAGAGACGACCAACACCGTCTACCAGTGCATGAAAGAACAAGGTGGCCATATCTCGCTCATGGTCATCCGCGAGATTGTCGAAAACTTTATCCACGCACACTTTGCCGAGCCCATCATCTCGATTCTGGACGGCGGAGACACCATCCGATTTGCCGATCAGGGGCCCGGCATCGACGACAAGGAGCGCGCTTTCGACTTTGGCGTTACCAGCGCAAACAGCAAAATGAAGCGCTATATCCGTGGAACCGGAGCAGGGTTTCCCATGGTGCAGGAGTATTTGGAAAACGCCGGCGGTGCCGTATCCATCGAGGACAACATGGGCAACGGCACCGTGGTTACGGTAAGCCTGAACCCTAAACGCGTGCAGGAAATCGAACGCGCCGGCGGACGCGGCGCTGCCGTGCGGCCCGAGACGGAGCAGCCCACATATCCCCTGCCGGGAGCTTTTGCGCAGCAGCCCATGGCAACGCAGCAGATGCAGCCCCCCGTGGGACAGATGCAGCAGCCCGGAATGCTTCCTACACAAGAGCCCCAGGCGGCATCGATGTCGATGCCGCCAAACGTGCCAGAGGCCATGCCGCTGGCGGATCAGGATGCAGCAGCAATGCAGCAGGCGACGGGGGCACCGGGCGGCCAGCAAATGGGCTATCAGCCGTACCAGCAGGGATATCCATATCAGCAGATGCCGCCACTGGGGTATGGCCAGCAGTTCCCGCAGCAGTACCAGCAGGGATATCAGCAGCCGTACCAGCAGATGCCGCAGCAGCAGTACAACCCCTGGGCCCAGCAGATGCCTCCGCAGCCTTACCAACAGTGGCCTCAAAGTTTTCAACAGCAAATGCCGCCGATGCAGAGTTCTCAACAACCAGCAGCTCAAATGATGTATCCTAATGCAGCAAATCAGTATGCGCAGCCACAACCGGACGTGTTCGTAAGCGATCGCGGCAACGCCGCGCTGGGCTATCTGGCGCAAAATCAAGCGTGCGGTGCAACCGATCTGGCGAGGGCGTTTGGAAACTCGGCCCCCACTTGGTCACGCACGCTCAATGACTTGGCGCAGGCCGGCTTGGTCATCAAGCATGGCCAGAAATACCATCTGACCGAACTCGGCGCCGCTCGCGTGCGAGCTCAGAGCTAAAGAACGGGAGAGACAGTGGACGAGGAAGCAAGCATCATCCTGGGGGATGCCATCGCCTTTTGCCAGCGCGACGGCCAAGATGCACGCCTCATCAACATGCTGGGGCAATCGCGCGCCATAAGCCTGACCGAAGATACGCTCACGATCGAGGCCCCCTCGCGCTTTGCCATAGCGCAGCTCAAAAAGCATCAGCCGACCATTGAGGCCTATCTGGAAGAAATCGCCTTTACACCGATTGCGCTCGACATCGTGGCACCGCAAGGCGCCGCGACGGAATCCGCTGCCGCGACGGCGCCCGGCGCTGCTCCCGCTGCTTCCCCGGCGGCGCCAGCCTCCGCAGGCGACGTGCCGACAATCGAGCACCAGCACAGCGATGTTTCCCGTGAAACCATGGCACCGTTGCCGACCGCGGCGGCGACGTCAACGAACGCACCCGTCACGCACATGCCCATCGCTCACGACGCAGCGGCGGGCGCGGATTCGGGCATTGCAATCAAGAACACGCTCTCGGCCGATGATTTTCGTCGCATGATGAACCAGATGAAGGGCGGAGCGCCGACTAAGTCCACGCAAGCCGCGACCCCCGCTTCACCCATGCCGGCACCGACCGTGCCGGCCGAGCAGAATGCGGATGGAGCCCCGCTCGCCGCGAACTCAAAATTCACCTTTGAGAACTTTGTCTACGGCCCCGAGAACAGCCATGCCTATCGCTCGGCACTCAAGTTTGCCGCCCTCGCGGACGAGCGCGGCACGTGCACATCACTGTTCATCTACGGCAAATCGGGCCTGGGCAAGACGCACCTGCTGCTTGCCATCAAAAACGAGCTCGCCGAAAAGTCGCCCGAGATCAAGGTCAAGTATGCCAACTCCCAGGCATATCTGGACGACCTGATGACCGAGTTCGACCGCCAAAAGAAGAGCAACGCCCCCATCATGCAGGCGTACCACGGCGTGGACGTGCTCATCATCGACGACATCCAAAACATCATCGGCAAGCGCGCGAGCGTGGACTACTTTTTCCAGCTCATGGACGAGTTCATCCGCAACAACAAGAAGGTCGTCATCGCGGCAGACCGCGCCCCCAAGGACCTGAGCATGGACGAGCGTCTAACCAGCCGCTTCAACGCCGGCATGCTCTGCCTGGTCGCAGAGCCCAGCTACGAAATGAAATACAAGATCTTGCAGCGCTATTACGAGAACACCATCGTCGCCGCTCCCGAGGCAGGCGACGACTCGCTGCTGGCGGCCTATGGGGGCGACGGCGGGCACCTAACCGACGAGCACTTTAAACACATGGCCGAGGTCTCGGGCACCAACATCCGCGAACTCGAGAGCTTTTGCGAGCGCTGCGCCGGCGAGGCGGGCGACCGCGAGCGCGAGGGCGGGGAGCTCACCTTTGACGATATCGACGCCATCGCCAGCCAGTACTTTGACACATCGGCCAAAAAGATCAACGTCCAGACGGTTCAGTCCGTCATCGAAGAGCAGTACGGCGTGACGCACGAGGAGCTCATCGGCCCGCGTCGCAACGCCAATATCGCCAAAGCACGCCATATCGCTATCTACCTGGCCATCGAGATGTGCGAGATGACGACCACGGCGGTGGGCGCCGAATTTGGCAACCGCAACCACTCGACCGTCAGCACGAGTTACAAAAAGGTCCAGAAGATGATCCAGGAAGACCGCACCGTCACCGAAGACCTCAAGTCGCTGCGCGATAAAATTACACTGCGCTCGTAGGGAAATAGAGACACCTGTTGAAAACTTGTCGAAACCACGGGCATAAGGTGTCTAAAACCCAACCCGCGGTGATGAAAAGCTTTGCGCAGGTTTTGAACGTGGAAAACCACCCCTGTTGCACACAGGTTGCTGTCGATTCTCTTTCTTGGTCTGACCTGCGTCTTTGGGAGTAATCAACAGTTTCGTCAGTGCTATTACTATTATTAAGATATTTATATCTATAGAAAGGTATTAAAAGATGAAGTTCACCGTCAGCCAGAGCTCGCTTACACAAGCCATCGGCGTCGTTATGAAGGGTGTCGCTTCGGCATCCACCCTCCCCATCCTGTCGGGCGTGCTCGTTAAGGCCCAAGACGGCATCTTGGAATTCCAGACCTCTAACTACACTATCTCGATCCGTCATCGCATCGCGGCGCATGTCGAAGAAGAGGGCGAGATGGTTATCCCCTGTAAGATGCTCTCCAATATCACCAAGACCCTCCCCGATGCCCCGGTCACCTTTGAGCTGTCCGAGCGCCAGGTGCTGATTGGTTGCGAGAAGAGCTCTTTTAGGCTGAACACGCTCGATGCCAATGACTTCCCCGAGTTTCCGGCCTATGCCATCGAGAGTGCCGTGGAGCTGCCGACCGATGTCTTGTCCGAAATGGTCGGCCGCGTGTGGCGCGTCACCTCGACCGACAAGGCTCGCCCCATCCTGGGCGGCGTGCACATGAAGGTCGAGAACAACACCGTACGCCTGGTGGCGACCGATTCCTTCCGCTTGGCCGTGTGCGATACGCAGGTCGAGACCTCGACCCTCGAGGGCTCCTTTGAGCTCAACGTTCCGGCTGACGCCTTTAACGACGCGCTGAACATCATGGCCAGCCAGGCGACCATCATGATCGGGGCTACCGACACCCAGGTCGTCTTCGAGGCCGGCAACACCACCTACGTGTCGCGTCGCATCGAGGGCGTGTACCCCAACTACAAGCAGCTCATCCCTGATTCGTGCGTGACGAGCGTCAAGATCGATGTCGCCGCCTTTAACGCCGCCCTCAAGCGCGTGGCCGTTATCGCGAGCGCCAACCCCGCCGTCAAGTTCGAGATCGATGTCGAGAACGGGCAGATGGGCCTGTCCTCCATTTCCAATGACCAGGACCTTGCGCAGGAGACGATCGATGTCGAGGCTGAGGGCGAGTCGGGTACCATCGCCTTCAACTACCACTACATCTTCGGCTGCCTCAATGCCCTGTCCAAGGAGAAGGAGATCACGCTGGAGCTCAAGAGCTACTCGCAGGCGGGCATCTTCAAGTCCTACGACAAGATCAACTACCTGTACCTGGTCATGCCGGTCCGCATCTAGCGCTGCGCCATGACCATGTTCGCCCGCGATCTTTCCGTCGCGCACTACCGCAGCTTCGATAGCTATCGCCTTGCCCTGGACGAGGGCGTGACGATACTTGCGGGACCCAACGCGGCGGGAAAGACCAATCTCATAGAGGCGCTGCAGCTGCTGACGAGCGGCGCCTCGTTTAGGCATCCGACCGCAGCCGAGCTCGTCCATGACGGCGTGGGCTCGTGCAAGATCGAGCTGAGGCTCGAGGGCGACGGCCGCGTGCTTGATATGGGATTGAGCGCGGAGGACGGTAAGCGCTCGTTTAGTCGCAACGGCAAGAGATGCTCTGCCGCCGGTGTGCGCGGGATTCTGCCGAGCGTGCTGTTTTGCCCCGACCATCTGGACATGGTTAAGCGAGGCGCCAGTGTGCGCCGCGCCGCCCTCGATGACTTCGGCATGCAGCTGAGCGCGCGTTATGCCGATCTTGCGAGCACCTATGGGCGCTGCGTGACCCAGCGTAACGCCCTGCTCAAGGAGACCTGGTGCTGTCGCGAGATGCTCGGCGCGTGGAACGATTCGATTGCTCGCGCGGGCTCGGCCCTGCTCGTGCACCGGTTGGCTCTGCTCGACCGGCTGGCGGGCCATGTGCACACTGCCTACGGGCAAGTAGCGTCAGGTGAGGCCGCCAACGTGACCTATGCGTCCACGCTGGGGGCTTTGCCCCAGGTCGAGGATCGCGAAGAGCTGAAGGGTTGGGCGTACGAGCGCATGCTGGCCGCCCTTGACGAGCATGCCGACGAGGAAATTCGCCGCGGCGTGACGTTGGTGGGACCGCATCGCGACGAGATTGAGTTTACCGTGGCGGGTCGCTCCGCCCGTTCATTTGCCAGCCAAGGACAGCAGCGCACGCTGGTGCTGTCCTGGAAGGTGGCCGAGGTTGCCGTGGCTCGCGATGTCCTGGGCACCGCCCCACTGCTGCTTTTGGACGACGTGATGAGCGAGCTCGACGGCGAGCGTCGCGGCGCTTTCCTGCGGCTGATTGGCGATGATATCCAGACGGTCATAACTACGACCAACCTGGGGTACTTTACCGATGACCTGCTTGATCGAGCCAAGGTGGTGAGCATGGGTGAGACGTGCTAATTACGAGCGCGAGAGCGAGACAGTCGCCTTCAGCGGGTTTTTGAACGCAGAGCGCCAGCGCATCCTGGCGGCTGCAACGCCTAAGCGCCGTGCGCAGATGGAGGCCGCCGAGGAGTCGCGCACGGTCTATCGCGCATGGAACGCGGTGTGCTCGGGCACGCGCGAGGGGCGGCATGTGACGGGGCTGCGCTACCTGCCCGTGTCCAATGAGCTGCTGGTGTATCTCGACTCGCCCTCGTGGACGCAGGAAATGACGTTGTTGCGCGAGATCATCCGCGCGCGCATGGAGCGCGCCGGTGCGCATGTGGACGGCCTGGTGTTCAAAACCACCGCGCCCGGTCACACGCCGCCCGCCGCCAAGGAGCGCCTGCGCCCGGCGACGACCGAGCGCCCGCCGGCCCCGCACGCCGACCTAAGTGAGGCCGAGTGCACCGAGATCGAGCGCCAGGTGGCGCCCATCGAAGACCAAAAACTGCGCGAGGCCCTCGAGAATGCCATGAGAGCCAGTGCCGAGTGGGCCAAGGGCGTGCAAAGCAAAAAAGAGCCTTAAATCGCATCTGGTGGCCTTGTAGAGCCAAATACCCTCGGTCCCGAGGGTATTTTTTTACGATAAACTAGTAAGGCTGTACACATTTTCTTGACTGAAGGAGGACGTGTGGCAAACGAAAACGATTACGATGGCGGCGAGATTAAGATTCTCGAAGGTCTCGAGGCCGTTCGTAAGCGCCCGGGCATGTATATCGGCTCGACGAGCGCCAGCGGTCTGCATCACCTGGTGTGGGAGATCGTTGACAACTCCGTCGACGAGGCCATGGCCGGTTTCTGCACCGAGATCCAGGTGACGGTCCACGCCGACAACTCCATCACGGTCGTCGACAACGGGCGCGGCATCCCCGTCGACGAGCACCCTGTTAAAAAGATCCCGACGCTCGAGGTCGTCATGACGATCTTGCACGCCGGCGGTAAGTTCGATAACTCGGCCTATAAGGTCTCGGGCGGCCTGCACGGCGTAGGCATCTCCGTCGTCAACGCACTGTCCAAGCGCGTGGTCGTTCAGGTTCGTCGCGATGGCAACACCTACGAGATGGAGTTCTCGCGCGGCAAGACCGTCAAGAAGATGGAGGTCGTGGGCACCTCGGATTCGACGGGCACCACCGTCACCTTCTGGCCCGACGACGAGATCTTCGAGACCTGCATCTACGATTTCGATACGCTGCACAACCGTCTGCAGGAGACAGCGTTCCTCAATAAGAACCTCAAGATCGTGCTGACCGACGAGCGCGAGGCGACTCCCCACGTGGAGGAGTTTTGCTACGAGGGCGGCATCATCGACTTCGTCAAGTTCCTCAACGAGGGCAAGGACGTCCCCGAGGCCTTTAAGGAGCCCATCTACATCGAGGGCAAATCGGACCCGGACGCTCCCGTGGCCAAGATGGGCGAGGTCGAGGTTTCCCTGCAGTGGAATAGCGGCTACGGCGAGAACGTCATGTCGTTTGCCAACGACATCTACACTCCCGAGGGCGGCATGCACCTTGAGGGCTTCCGCACCGCGCTCACCCGCGTGATCAACGACTACGCGCGCAAGCAGAACCTGCTCAAGGAAAAAGACGCCAACCTGACCGGCGACGATGTGCGCGAGGGCCTTTCGGCCGTTATCTCGGTCAAGCTGCCCGATCCGCAGTTTGAGGGGCAGACCAAGGCCAAGCTCGGTAGCTCCTATATGCGCGCGCTCACGCTCAAGATCGTGACCGACGGCCTCGCCGATTACTTGGAGGAGCATCCCAAGCCCGCCCGCGAGATCGTCAAGAAGGCGCAACAGGCCTGCAAGGCGCGCAACGCCGCCCGCAAGGCGCGCGAGGCGACCCGCCGCAAGAGCCTGCTCGAGACGGCGTCCCTGCCCGGTAAGCTCGCTGACTGCTCAGTGCGCGATGCCGAGCTGACCGAGCTCTTCATCGTAGAGGGCGACTCGGCAGGCGGTTCGGCCAAGGACGGCCGTCGCCGAGACATCCAGGCGATTCTGCCCCTGCGCGGCAAGATTCTGAACGTCGAACGCGTTGGTGACCATCGCGCGTTCTCGAGCGACACCATCCAGTCGCTGATTACCGCGATCGGCTGCGGTGTCACGACGAGTGCCGGCGACGGCGGCGACTTCGATATCACCAAGGCGCGCTACCACAAGATCATCATCATGACCGATGCAGACGTCGACGGTGCGCATATCCGCATCCTGCTGCTGACGTTCTTCTACAAGTACATGCGTCCGCTGATCGATGCCGGCTACGTCTATGTTGCCTGCCCGCCCATCTTTGGCATTAAGGTGCGCAACAAGATCCACTACGTGTATCCCAACGGCCGCCAGCCCGAAGACGAGATCCTGCGCGACACCATCCAGAGTCTGGGCCTGAACCCCGACGACAACGACGAGGACGGCAAGGCCAAGGACGGCAAGATCACCAAGAAGCGCAAGGGCTATACCGTCCAGCGCTACAAGGGCCTGGGCGAGATGGACCCCAAGCAGCTTGCCTCGACGACGATGGATCCCAAGACCCGCATCCTGCAGCGCGTGTCGATCGAGGATGCCGTGGTGGCAGACCGCGCCGTGCGCGAGCTGATGGGTTCCGAGGTCGGCTATCGCCGCGAGTACATTGAGAAGCATGCGCATGATGCACGCTTCCTTGACGCTTAAGAGGAGGTAACGTGGCAGACGATATCAACAATAACGAGGGTATGGGCGAGGCCGGCGATGCCGGCATGCCCGACGATCTGAAGCGCCTGCTTGCCCGTGCTGAGCAGGGCGAGGACGGCGATCCGGATGCCTATAACCCCGATGCCGATGATGACGAGGAAGAGGACGACGACGGTGAGCTCGAGGAGAGCTTTGGCGAAGTCGATCGCGGCGCCTCGGCCGGCGAGGATATCAACGGTGGCCAGCTCCAGATTTCGGAGTTTGGCCGCGAGATGAAGCAGTCATTTATCGAGTATTCGATGTCGGTCATCACGGCGCGCGCCCTGCCGGACGTGCGCGACGGCTTAAAGCCGGTGCACCGCCGCATCCTGTATGCGATGAACGAGAGCGGCATCTACCCCAACCGCCCGCACAAGAAGTCCGCTTGGACGGTCGGCGAAGTTATCGGTAAGTACCATCCGCACGGTGACTTCGCGGTCTACGAGGCAATGGTTCGTCTGGCGCAGTGGTTCTCCATGCGCACGCCGCTCATCGACGGCCACGGCAACTTCGGCAACATCGACGGCGACGGCGCCGCTGCCATGCGTTACACCGAGAGCCGCCTGGCCAAGCCCGCCATGGAGCTGCTGCGTGACCTGCAGAAGGATACCGTCGACTGGCAGCCCAACTACGACGAATCGCTCGCCGAGCCCGTGGCACTGCCTGCGCGCTTCCCCAACCTGCTGGTCAACGGCAGCCAGGGCATCGCCGTCGGCATGGCCACCAATATCGCCCCGCATAACCTCACCGAGGCGATCGAGGCAACCTGCTACCTGATCGATAATCCCGACGCCACTGTCGACGAGCTCATGCAGATCATGCCCGGTCCGGACTTCCCCACCGGCGCTATCATCATGGGCAGCGCCGGCATTAAGCAGAGCTACGAGACCGGCCGCGGCTCCATTACCGTGCGCGCCAAGGCTCACGTGGAGTCCACCAAGACCGGCCGCAACCGCCTGGTCTTTACCGAGATCCCCTACATGGTCAACAAGGGCACCCTGCAGGAGAAGATCGCCCAGCTCGTCAACGACAAGCGCATCGAGGGCATCTCGGATATGCGCGATGAGTCCAACCAGAAGGGCATCCGTCTGGTCATCGAGCTCAAGAAGGGCGTCATTCCGCAGGTCGTGCTCAATAACCTGTATAAGTACACCTCGCTGCAGACGACCTTCGGCGCCAACAACCTAGCGCTCGTCAACGGCGTCCCCAAATGCCTGAGCCTGCGCGAGATGCTGCAGCACTACATCGACCACCAGGTCGACGTCGTCACCCGCCGCACCCGCTTCGACCTTAAGAAGGCCCAGGCCCGCGCGCATATCCTCGAGGGCTACCTGATGGCTCTCGACCATATCGACGAGGTCATTAGCATCATTCGTTCCTCGCAGACCGACTCCGAGGCCAGCAGTCGCCTGATCGAGCGCTTTGGCTTTACGCCCGAGCAGACCACGGCCATCCTCGAGATGAAGCTGCGCCGCCTGACCGGCCTGGAGCGCGACAAGATTCAGGAAGAGCTGGACGGCCTGCGCCGCGCCATCGCCTACTACGAGGACCTGCTGGCGCACGAGGAGAAGATCCTGGGCGTCATTAAGGAAGAGATGCGCGAGATCTCCAAGAAGTTTGGCGATAAGCGCCGCACCGAGATCAGCCAGGTCGAGAAGGACCTGGACGTCGAGGACCTCATTGCCGACGAGGACATGGTCGTGACCATCACCCACACCGGCTATGTCAAGCGCATCCCGGTGGCCGCCTACCGCGCCCAGAAACGCGGCGGCAAGGGCGTGTCGGGCGTCAACCTCAAAGAGGACGATGTCATCGACGAGATGTTCATCGCGTCCACGCACGAGTACGTGCTGTTCTTCTCGAACAAGGGCAAGGTCTATCGCCTGAAGGTGCATGAGCTGCCGGTGGGTACGCGCCAGGCGCGCGGTACCGCGATCGTCAACCTGCTGCCCTTCGAGGAGGGCGAGAAGATCGCGAGCGTCATCAGCTGCCGTGAGTTCCCTGCCGACGAGTATCTGATGTTTGCCACCAAGAGCGGCATGGTCAAGAAGACCGTGATGAGCGCATATGACCGCAGCCGTCGCGACGGCCTGATCGCTATCAACCTGCGTGACGACGACGCGCTGCTGAACGTGCGCCGCGTGCGCGAGGGCGACAAGATTATCCTGGCCACCACCGCGGGCAAGGCGATCATGTTCTCCGAGGAGCAGGTGCGCGCCACCGGCCGCGATACCAGCGGCGTTCGCGGTATCGGTATGAAGGACGGCGTGAGCGTTCTGGGTATGGAAGTCACTAACGGCAACGGCGATCTGTTCGTCATCACCGAGCGCGGCTACGGCAAGCGCACGCCGGTCGCGGACTACCCGGAGCAGAATCGCGGCGGCCAGGGTGTCTACACCATCCAAATGACCGAGCGTAAGGGTAACCTCGCGGCCATGAAGACGGTGGGCCCGCAGCACGAGCTGTTCATCGTGACGGAGGGCGCGACGGTCATTCGCGTCAAGACCGACGAGATCAGCCAGACTGGCCGCGCCACCCAGGGCGTCAAGATGATGACCGTCGACGACAACGACCGCGTATGCGCTGTCGCCCGCATGACGGCCGCCAAGGAAAAGCCCGAAGGCGAAGCCACAGAAGACGGCTCTGCCCCCGAAGAAACCCCTGTCGATCTAGGCGACGGCAACGACATGCCAGAGGATCTCCTAGACGAGTAAGAGGCCCTAGCTGGTAAAAATCATCAGACCTCTTATATCGGCGGTCGGCGCACCTGCG
>CAJJZM010000004.1:0-46650 GCA_905197595.1 uncultured Collinsella sp. | reverse complement strand
CGGATAAGCGGGGCTCGCGCTGCGGAATGTTTACAAAACTAAAGGTCAGAGCCCCCCTAAGTTAACGTTGTTCGAAACGCTGGTCGGCCGCTTCCGGCGGGCCGCCGGGTCGCGGGCGATGGGGGCGTGGGTCCCGTCTTGCCTTGCGCGTAACTGGCTGAATTGATTTTGATTGGAGCTGTTCCTATGTCCCAGAAGTTGACTCGGGTGATTGTTACCACTGATATGGAAGTCGATGATATGAACTCGCTTGTTCATTTGGCTCTGTATCTCAACTTGCTTGATGTTCAGGCTGTGGTGTATACGGCTTCGCAGTATCACTTTCTTGGGGATGGGGTTCATACGCTCGGCGAGGTGAATTCGCATTGGCGGACCAAAGGGCGGCGCTCTTATGAGTGGGCTGTTGTGCCTCATGAGCCCGATCCGCTAGCCGACGAGCTTCGTGAGTATCGGCCGTTTCCCGAGCATTGGATTGAGAGTCTCTGGAGTAATGAATATGCCCAGGCTTGGCCGCAGTTGCAGGCAAATGCGGACGCCGCCGGTGAACCGCCGTTTCCCACGCCTGCCCAGATGATCGAGTGTACGTTTGTGGGAAATGTTGCCTTTGAGGGTGATGTGACTGAGGAAACTGAGGGGTCTCGCGTAATTGCGCTGGCGATTCTGGATGATGATCCGCGTACGTTATGGCTGCTCAGCTGGGGTGGTATGAATACGATCGTTCGCGCCCTCATGAGTATTGCCGAGCGCTATCGCGCCACGCCCGAGTGGCCCACTGTGCAGCAGCGGGTCTATCAGAAAGTGCGCGTGATGGGCGTTGCCGATGGCGTGGGACAGGACAACTCGTGGCTCGACCATGGGCGCGAGCTCTTTCCCGAGCTCATCTTTTGGCGTACGCCCTATATGTATGGCAACTATTTCGACGCCAAAACAGCTCAGCCCGATACGCTGCCGCTGTTTAAGGCTCCTTGGCCTGAGCGGAATCTCACGCAGGGCAACGGACCCCTCATGGCACGCTATATGCTCTATGGCGATGGTAAGGTCTACGAAAACGAGCCTGAGAGCTTTCAGTTTGGCAAGCATGCCCGTCTGGATTGGGGCCTGGAAGGCATGCCCGCGATGCAGTTTGAGCGCGGCGATTTTATGGCCGAAGGCGACAGCATGACCTATATTCCGCTGCTGCCGTTTGGCCTGCGCGGTATCGACGACCGCGGCTTCGATACGCTGCTGGGACGCATGTTTTTTGATGGGCATCCCGATGCGAACGCGCCCGCCGGTTTTGCCTCCATCGGCACGCCCGCAGACGACAATCTCAATCCCTATCTGCGTGCCTATCAGGAAGACTTTGCCGCCCGCGCGCAATGGTGTGCCCATGATCCGGCAGCCTGCTCGCATCCGGCGCATGTTGTCGAGACCACGGCCGACCGCAGCGCCACAGCCGGCGAGCGCGTCGACCTTACAGCGACCATCGTCGACCCCGACGGCAAGGGCTTCGATGTACATTGGGATGTCGCCGTGGACCCGTCGAGCTATGCAGGCGCCCAGGATCTGTCGCTGTGGCAAGAATGCACGGTAGACACCGCTTTCATCGTGCCCGCCGACGCGCGGCCCGGCGACCGCCTTGTGCTCACCCTTACCGTGCAGACGCGCGCCGAGCGCCCCTGCAGCCGCTACGCCCAGGTCGCCGTAACCGTGGCATAGCAAGGACGGCGCCCACATTCGGCAGCCGCCGCATTCGACAAAGAGTGTCCCCAGGCGCCAAACGAGCAAGGATTTTTGGACGTCCAAATGACGAGAGTGGATAATCTCTCACTTTGAGCCCACAAGCAGGCCAAAAATGGGAGATTATCCACTCTCGTTCTGCGAGCACTCATTGGGGACGTACTTAAATGAGTAGTTTCACTCATTTAAGTACGTCCCCAATGAGTAGGAAAAATGGGCCATGTGTCCCAGTTGTGGAGACTCGTTGAGCCGTCTGGGTATCGTGAAAGGCTGCGCACTCCCCCATCATCAAAAGTGACACACGCTACCAGTTGATGGGAGGCAGCCATGGGCTTCTTTGACAAGATGTTCGAGAAGAAAGAGTGCGCGATTTGCGGTACCGAGCTGGGACTTCTAGGTAAGACAAAAATCAATGAAGGCTACCTGTGCAAAGAGTGCGCCGGCAAGCTCTCCCCCTACTTTCACGGCTATCGCTCCAGCACCGCGGACGATATCCGCGAGCAGCTCGCCTACCGCGAGGCCAATGCCGAGCGCTTGGCGTCGTTCAACCCCACGCGCACGCTTTCTGCCGGGCGCACCAACATCATGCTCGATGAGGACGCGGGCCTGCTGATCATCACCTCGCAGAGCCGCTGGCGCGACGCCAATCCCGACATCATCGAGTTCTCGCAGGTACTCGGCTGCGATATGGATATCGACGAGCATCGCACCGAAATCTATCGCGAGACCAAGGACGGCGAGCGCGAGAGCTACAACCCGCCGCGCTACGACCTGGATTACGACTTTAATCTGACCATTCACGTCAACACGCCGTACTTTACCGAGATCAACCTGCGCGTAAACGACTCCACCATCGATCAGCGCGGCTCCATCGAATACCGCGAGGCCAAGCGCCAGGCAACCGAGGTCCGCGACGCGCTGGTGCAGCTGCGCCAGGAGACGCGCGACAGCGTCGTGGCCGCCAAGGCCCCCAAGACCGCGGTGACCTGCCCCTTCTGCGGAGCCACCACCATTCCCGATGCCAGTGGGCGCTGCGAATACTGCGGCGGCGCCATCGGCGCATAGTCTCCGGCACGGAAAGGACCGATCATGGCCTTCGAGAGCGTTAACTATCAGTGCCCTGCCTGCGGTGGTCCCCTGCATTTTGCCAGCGCCGAGCAAAAGCTTGTCTGCGACTACTGTGACTCACGCTTTGAAGTCGAAGAAGTCGAGGCCCTCTATCGCGAGCGCCAGGACAAGGCAGATGCCAAAGCCGATGCGGCAGCCGCAACGCCCAAGTCCGTCGCCGACGACGCGGTGCAGGAGCTCGCCCAAAACGCCGGCTACATCTGCTCGTCGTGCGGCGCCGAGCTCGTGTCCGACGGCACCGTCGCCGTCACCACCTGCCCGTACTGCGGTAACTCCGCCGTGGCGCCCGGCCAGCTCTCTGGCGACTTCTCACCCGACCTGGTGATTCCGTTTAAGCTCGGGCGCGACGATGTCACGGCCGCACTCAAGGAACACTATAAGGGCAAGATCTTGCTGCCCAAGAGCTTTGTCACCGGCAACCACATCGACGAGGTCCAAGGTGTCTACGTGCCGTTTTGGCTCTACGGCGCCCGCGTTGACGGCGAAGTGTACTTTGACGCGACCAACGAGACCGTGACCGAGGAATCCGATCGCACCGTCACGACCACCGACCACTACGATGCCTATCGCAAGGGCAATATCTCGTTTAAGCGCGTGCCCGTCGACGGATCGTCCAAGATGCCCGACGGCCACATGGACGCCATCGAGCCGTTTGACTACGACGCGCTGCGTCCGTTCTCGGTCGCATATATGCCCGGCTACATCGCCAACCGTTACGACGAGGACTGCGAGACCTGCAAGGCGCGCGCCGAGCGCCGTATGGAAGAAAGCACGATCTCGGCCCTGCGCGAGACCGTCGTCGACGAATACGACGATGCCACGGTCGAAAGCAAGCAGCTCGACTACACCTGGGAAGACAGCGACTACGCCCTGTTCCCCGTCTGGATGCTCTCCACCTCGTGGAACGGCAAGAGTTACCTGTTTGCCATGAACGGCCAGACCGGCCGCTTGGTCGGCGAGCTCCCCTGCTCCAAGCCCAAGCTCGCTATTGCCTCGGTGCTGTTCTTTGTGATCGGATTTGTCCTCTCCCAGATTCTCTTTATGGGCGAGAACGCCTTCGATCCGGATTACCTCGCCTTTGATATCGAGGGCATCCTCATCAACATCGTCGCGCCGCTGATCATCGTGATTATCGGAGACGTGCTACTGGTAGGCCAGCTCAAGACGGCCAACGAGGCCACCCACGCCGACGAGTACTGCGGCGAGCTCGACCTGGTCGAGAAGCACGACACCTTCAGCCACACCGAGACCACCGTCGTCATGAAGGACGACAAGGACGACTAACCATCCTGACCAATACCACCCGGCCTTTGACGAGAAAGGAAGATCACCATGGGACTCTTGAAAGCTGGATTGGGAGCTGCCGGCGGCGTCATGGCCGACCAGTGGAAGGAATTTATCTACTGCGAATCGATGCCTGCTGACGTCTTGGCCTGCAAGGGCAGCAAACGCACCGGTGGCCGCAGCTCCAACACGCGCGGCGAGGACAACGTCATCTCCAACGGCTCGGTCATCGCCGTCAACGACGGCCAGGGCATGCTCGTGGTGCAAAACGGCAAGATCATCGAAGTCGCGCTGGAGCCTGGTGAGTTCGTCTTCGATACCGGCAGCGAGCCGAGCGTCTTTAGCGGCAACCTGGGCGATTCCATCAAGGAGACCTTCGCCAATATCGGCAGCCGCTTTACCTTTGGCGGCGACGCGGGCAAGGACCAGCGCGTCTACTTCATCAACACCAAGGAGATCATCGGCAACAAGTACGGCACCGCCTCGCCCGTGCCCTTCCGCGTGGTCGATAACAACATTGGTCTGGACGTCGACATCTCCGTGCGCTGCAACGGCGAGTATTCGTACCGCATCACCAACCCGCTGCTGTTCTACACCAACGTATGCGGCAACGTGACCGATAGCTACACGCGCGACAAGATCGACAGCCAGCTTAAGTCCGAGCTGCTCACCGCCCTGCAGCCCGCCTTCGCCAAGATCTCGGAGATGGGCATCCGCTACAGCGCCATCCCCGGCCACACCACCGAGCTCGCTCGTGCGCTCAACGAGGTCCTCTCTGCCGACTGGCGCGACCTGCGTGGTGTCGAGATCGTGAGCTTTGGCGTCAACTCCATCGCCGCCTCGCAAGAAGACGAGCAGATGATCAAGGACCTGCAGAAGGCCGCAGTCATGCGCGATCCCACCATGGCGGCAGCCAACATTGCCAGCGCCCAGAGCGACGCAATGCGCGCGGCAGCCGCCAATCCCAACGGCGCGATGGCAGGCTTTATGGGCATGGGCATGGCAGGTGGCATGGGCGGCATGAACGCCAGCCAGCTGTTCGCCGCCGGCCAGGCACAGCAGCAGGCCGCCCCGCAGCCGGCTCCGGCACCCGCTCCCGCGCCGGCATCCGCTGCCACGCCTGCGGCCGGTGCATGGACCTGCAGCTGCGGCGCCACCAACACCGGCAAGTTCTGCTCCGGGTGCGGCAGTCCCGCACCCGCCCCGGCACCGGCCAAGTGGTTCTGCCCCAACTGCGGCAGCGAAAACGGCGGCAAGTTCTGCAGCAACTGCGGAACGCCCAGGCCCTAGCCCCTCTATCTGGTAATTGGCGGGGGATCCGCCACCCCCGCATTTGCTTCTATGGGTTTCGTTCGATAAAGGAGGACACCATGAAGACAACGTTCAAAAAGTCCGTACTCGCATTTCTGACATGCGTCCTTGCGCTCGCCTTTGCCCTGACGGGCTGCAGCGGCGGCGGCAAAGACCCCAAGGCCAACTTCGTCGGCAGCTGGGAACTCTCGGGTGGAACCCTGGAGGGCGAAGAACTGACCGATGAGTACATGAAGATGCTCGAGGATTGGGGTGTACACTGCGTCCTGATTCTCGATGAGGATGGTACAGGTGCCCTCGACTTGTTCCTTGAAGTCGTCGACCTTAAATGGGAGGCAAAGGACGCCACCACCGTAACCATCACCGCCGAAGACGAGTCGCATGACATGAAGCTCAAGGACGGCAAGCTCATCCTCGAAGAGGATGACGGCAATCTTGTCTTTAGCAAGTCCGACAAGGACCTGTCCGGCACGGTGAAGAAGGATCGCGAGGCGGCCGAGAAGGAAGAAGAGATCGACGAGGCCGTCGAAGACGACGACGTCCAGAAGATTGAAATCTCCCCCGCCGTCACCGTTGCCGATGACGACCTGTGCACCATCACCATCACCGAGAAGTTCAAGGACGAGTGGGGCGACATCGGTTTTGTCGTCAACATCACCAACAAGAGCGACAAGGACCTGACCTTCTACGCCCCCAGCGGCAAGACCAATGTCAACGGCACTATGAAGGACCCCTGGTTCTCGGCTCACCTGATACCCGGTACCAACGCCACCGAGGAATTCACGTTCTCGAACGGCGAGCTTGACAGCCTTGACGACCTGGTCAACACGACCATCGGCATCGACGCCTATCTGACCGATTCCTACGAGGACGTCGCCTCTTACACCGCAACCATCGCGTAACGGCACGTAACATCAGCCGCGGATTGGCGGACACATCCGCGCACACCAGACGGGGCCGCAGGAAATGATCCTGCGGCCCCGTCGCTTTATGCCGACAGCACTGCCCATACAAGCAGGCCGCCCGCCGTTTTTAGATGCGAAACGGTGGGCGGCCTATCTTTGCGGCGCCGGAACACGGGTGAGCGCGTCGATTACGGGCGCTCCATGTTGGGAACGATGCTACCCTCGGTCACCGCATGCACGGCCAGGCGCATGATGTTGTCGTAGCCGGTCTTGCTCAGGATCTCCGAGATGCGGCGCTTGATGGTGCCCTCGCTCATAAACAGCTCGGCCGCAATCTCGCGGCGGCTTTTACCCTCGCAGGCAAGGCGCAAGATCGACAGCTCGACATCGTCGAGGGCCGCCGTGCCCGAGAAGATGCTCTCGGGCGGCTTGGGAAACGTGCAGTAACCCGCCAGCGTGGAGCGCATCACGGCGAACAGCTCGTCGATACCGACGTTCTTGTACACAAAGCTATCGACGCCCGCCTCGCGGGCCTGATCGACAAAGGTGATCTCGGGCATGCCTGTCATGATAATGATGCGACACTCGGGCAGCTGCTCCTTGATGCGTGCCGCCGCCACGATGCCGTTTGAATCGTGTTCGGTGCACACGTCCATCAGTATCATGTCCGGGCGCTCCTTGAGCGCGACACCCAAGGCCTCGGAGGCATCGGCGATCGCGGCAACTACGGTCATATCGGGCTGGTCGTCAACGGAGCGCGCCAGGCTCTCGCGCAGGATGGCCTGATCTTCGACAATTAACACGCGGATCATGAGCTTCTCCTTTGGGACGTGTCGTTGGCGTTAAGCGGAATGGATACCGTAAGCGTAAAGGGCGGGGTGGCGTGGACCTCTAGGCTGCCACCCAGATCTTGCGCGACATGTCTCATACCTGGGATACCCGTTCCCTCGCGATACGATACGGGGGCCGGGGACCCGTCGTTAGAAATCGTCATGTGCGCGACGGCGTCAGCATCCGTCCTCTCCTGCCACAAGCGCACATGGACCCGATGCGCCTGCGCATGCTTGGTGGCGTTGGTCGAGGCCTCGCGGATAATCTGCAAAAAGGCGGCGGCGACACGCGCGTCCTCAGGCAGCGCACCCTCAACATCGATCTGCACGCTCACCAGGCCAAAAGCATGGACGATATCGCCCAGTTGCTCTGCCGGTTCGGTGTCGCCCCCGCTGCGCAGATCGGCAGCGATTGAGCGCAGCAGCGGGTCGATCTGCTCGAGCGACTCGTCGTCCAAGCGCCCCTCCTCCAAATAGCGATGAAGGATTGATAGGCGCTGGCCGATCACATCGTGAACGCGGGCGCGCATGCGCAGATAGGCCGCATTGTCGGCAACTTTTTTGACTTCTTCGATCTGGGCCTGGAGCTCTTGGCCCGCAAGCTCAAGCAGGTGGTTGGCCTGCGCCAGGCGGTCATGCGCATGCGCATACTCTGTCACGTCCAGACCGATTATGCGCTCGAACGAACGGCCCGAGACCATAACGTCATCGCACACAAACAGGCGAATCTCGGCGGGAGAAACCTCGACCACCGCACGCGCCTCACCAAAGCGGTCCAGGTTGATCCGCACGCGGTTCTTACCGCCTTCGGGCATTTGCATGCTGAGCTTGCGCAGGTCGTTCCATGTACCGCTCATATCGCCTAGGTCGGTGGGCATATGAAGCTCCACCAGGTTTTTGCGCATGCAGCGGTTCATGAGCAGTGGACGGCCCCTCGAGTCCAGATACAGGATGCCCACGGGAATCACGTTGATGGTTTCGATCGTCGAGAACGCGGTGATATCCTCCTGGCGGTTACGGACGTCCATCAAGAGCGCCGCGACGGAACGGAACAGGAAGAACGCTCCCTCTGCGATAAGGACAACGGCCCACACCGAGCCCATGGCAAAAACCACCGGCGGTGTCACGGCGCCAACAAGCAGCAGCTCGGCCAGCATGACAGGGCGACGATAGTGCACCATGAGGACCACGCCATAGGCAAAGATCGCGGCATTGAGCCACAGCACTCCGCCCATTGCCCTGGCGCAAACGTCAAGCGGCGCCACCAGATACGAGCCAGACGACGCGAATAAGATGAGCGCCGAAATCATCAGGTGAAGCACAAGGCTCGTCTCGTAGGCGCAAATCACCTTACGGTTATAGGACGAGCGGCGCGATGCGATGAGCGGGACGTGGATCATCTGCAGACACGCAGCCAGGGCAAAGACAACATCGAGCGCAACGATTTGGGGAAGGATGAACGAAATTTGCATCGTCACTCACCCGCCTGCGGCATCAAGACGATCATGCGCAGCTGACCGGGTTCGCCCTCAAGACGGTACGCCACGTTACGCCCTTGCAGCGCGCTCTCGAGCTCTTGCGCAGCGGGCGTCTGAGAAAGATCTTCATCATCGTTGGAAAAAAGCGTGGCGCGCAGCTCGACACTGCATCGGTCATGGTCGCCCAAGTGATACATAAGCGCCGGATGGTCGGTGGTGTAGGCAAAAAACGCAAAGTCATACACGCAGTCGTACAGGGCGCTTACCGTACTGGCGTGCATCGGGCGCCGTATGGCGATAATCGAGGCGCAATCGATATCGATGGTGCGCAGGTCGCTTGCGAGCTCGTTGGCAATGAGCTGAATGCGGTCGCGATCAAAACCGCTCTCACCGTGCTGTGCCAACGTGAGCGACCCTTTGCGCTTGCAATAGGCGACGAGCATCTTGGCGCGCTGCAGCATGCGGTAACGCTCGTGCGAAGACGCCTCGTCGGTCAACGGCGGCAGCGAACTCAGCAGGTCGTACATCCCTTCGAGCGCGCGGGCAAGTGCTTGGTCCACGTCTTGGACCAGCAAGGTCTCGGCCTCTTGATCTGCCAGGTGCGTCTTAAGGTCGTAGTCGGCGGCGAGCAGCTCGTTTTGACGCTGCAGCTCCATGCGACGCTGCGCCAGTTCGCGATTGAGTTCGTTGAGCTCCGACACGTCTTGGGCAAGCAGGGCCGATCCGCCCAGCAGTGGAAAGGCACGGTACACCACATCGGGATCGGACGCCACAGCAAAGGCATGGACGTGGCCGTGCTCCTGGGTCCGCAACTCCTCGCGCACGCCTACCGGCATTGGCTTTGACGCCGGCGTGGCATAGACTTCCTGCAGGTCGCGCGTTAGAACTTTGAGGTCAAGCGGCAAGGTGTCGAAGATGCCGGCGATGTCGTGATACGACGGAATGACACCGCAATCGAGACAGATTTCCATCGCCACCACGCACAAGACGCAATAGACGAGCGAGAAGTTGAGCCTCCATGCCCAGGGCACACGCAGAGCATACGAGATGGCAAAGAACGCAGCACCCAACAAAACAAGCGCCGCCGTGCCCGAAAAGCGCTGAATGCGAAAGGACGAGGACCGACCCACCAGGATAAAAAAGGCCGCGAAGTTAAAGGCTGTCCATACCAGAACGGTACCGTAGCCCCAACCATATGTGTAATCGTTGCTCCAGGTTCCACTCGATCGATCGAAATGGAAGACCTGCTGATGAACATCGTTAGTAAGCACAAAGCCGATAAGCAGGACAGCCATGACCCACAAAACGGTGCGGTACCGACGCCCCATACGATGCTGTTCCAAACCCGCGAGGCGCAGACCGCACAGCTGGTAGATCAGCGGAATGAGCGTCATGGGCACGTAGTACAGGTACCACAGCACGGTGGCATAGAACGGCGTGAACGACTTATATTTGAGGATGACCTCGATCATCCACAGGGCACAAATGGCGGCGATGGCAACAAGGCGGCGGCGCAAGACGTAGTCCAAGCAGCGTAGGTACGCCAACACACCCCAGATTGAAAATGCAATTGCGGCGACAAGCAGCGGGAGAGAGCTCGAGTGGACGAGCGCATCCACGACCTCTTCGGACACCTCGCTATAGGCGGGCACGGTGTTGGAAAGCTTGGGGTCGGAGGCGAACAGTGCCGGCAAGACTGCCAAAAGCATAAGGAACAGCGCGGTAATGGCGCCGGCGATAACAAAGACGCGGTGGCGATACACGCCATGCGATATGCCAACAAGGAATCGCGGCATGGCGAAGAGCCTGCCGCCCCTAAGATCCGCCACGGGCGCGGATCGGGCGGTCGCGTGGCCGATATGTCGCTCGCGGGTACCCATAGTGCTTTTAGTGTACCGACAGGCGGGCCCAAAAAGCGGGCCACATGTCCCAAAATCCGCCGACGGCGAGGGACGTCGCCAGCGACTAGTCGTTTAAGAACGTCCCCAATGACTAAGACAAAATGAGCGAGGATTTTTGGACGCCCAAATGGCGAGAGTGGATAATCTCCCACTTTGAGCCCACAAACAGGCTAAAAACGGGAGATTATCCACTCTCATTCTGCGGGCACTCATTTAAGTACGTCCCCAATGAGTGCTTTCACTTCTTAACAAAACGCCCGGCGGGCATTAACTGCTCGCCGGGCGTTTTGGTTAGGAGGCTATGGTTGTTGGGAAGCCTTAGGCCAGGTCCTCGCCGTTCGTCTCGATGACGTGTTTGTACCAGTCGAAGCTCTTCTTTTTGGAACGCTTGAGGGTGCCGTTGCCCGCATCATCGCGGTCGACATAGATAAAGCCGTAGCGCTTGGACATCTCGCCCGTGCCGGCAGACACCAGGTCGATTGGGCCCCAGGTGGTGTAGCCCAGCAGGTCAACGCCGTCCTCGGTCACCGCATCGCGCATCGCGGCGATATGCTGGCGCAGGTAGTCGATACGGTAGTCGTCGTTGATGGAGCCATCCTCCTCGACAACATCCTTGGCGCCCAGGCCGTTCTCGACCACAAACAGCGGCTTCTGATAACGGTCGTACAGGTCGTTGAGGGTGATGCGGAAGCCCAGCGGATCGATGGCCCAGCCCCACTGGCTCTCCTGCAGGTAGGGGTTCTTGGCGCCGGCGAAGGCGTTGCCCTGGGTGCGCTCGACATCGGGGTTATCGGCACCGGCGGAGCAACGGGTGCTGTAATAGCTAAAGCTGATGAAGTCGACGGTGTTGGCGGCCAGGATCTCGCGGTCCTCATCCGTCATGCCCACATCGATGCCCAAACGCTCGAGCTTCTTGACGGCATAGGCCGGGTAGTAGCCGCGGCTCTGAACGTCGACGAAGAAATAGTTGCTCTGGTTGTCAATCTGCGCTTGGCGCACATCGCCCGGACGGCAGCTGTAGGGGTAGTAGCTACCTGCGGCAAGCATGCAACCGATCTTGACCTCAGGGTCGATCTCGTGAGCGATCTTGGTTGCCCAAGCGCTGGCGACGAGCTCGTTGTGGGCGGCCAGGTACTCGACGGCCTCCTTGTTCTCGCCCTCCTCAAAGACCAGACCGGCACCCATAAACGGCAGGTGCAAGATCATATTGATCTCGTTGAAGGTAAGCCAGTACTTTACCAGGCCCTTGTAGCGGGTGAAGATCGTGGTCGCGAGGTTCTTGTAGAAGTCGATGAGCTTGCGGTTGCGCCAGCCGCCGTACTCCTTGATGAGGTGAATCGGGCAGTCGAAGTGCGTGATGGTCACGAGCGGCTCAATGCCGTGCGCCTGACACTCGCGGAACACGTCCTCGTAGAAGGCCAGGCCGGCCTCGTTGGGCTCAGTCTCGTCGCCGTTGGGGAAGATGCGGGTCCACGCCAGGCTCATGCGGAAGGTCTTAAAGCCCATCTCGGCAAAGAGGGCGATGTCCTCCTTGTAATGGTGATAGAAATCGATGCCGGTCTGCGCGGGGTAGTAATAGCCGTCCTCGAAGTCGAGCATCTTGCGCTGGCCGGAGACCACCGCATAGCGCTCGGGGCCGTGCGGCGCCACGTCCACGTTGGCCAGGCCGCGGCCATCCACGTCATAAGCGCCCTCGCACTGGTTGGCAGCCGTCGCGCCGCCCCACAGGAAGTCTTTACGGAAAGCCATACATCGATCCTTTCACACGCTGTTTGTCGTGGTTTCAGTATCCCCGTAAGCAGCGCGCTACTCAACGGCAACGACGCAGGCCGACACTTCTTTTCGCACACGGCGGCCCGGTAGCCGCCCCTGCTTGACACTTTCTGATACCGCCGCCCCAAACCACCACAAAGGGGACAGGCACCTTTGTGGTGGTTGGGGACGGTTTGTCTCGATCTGCAACAGGTAGGCAGCCAAAACCGGGCTTGGTGTTACAGATCGAGATTTTTGGGCAGCCCCCCGCAGTTTGTCTAAATCTGTAACAGGTAGAGACGATTTAGCCCGCTAGATGTTACAAATCGAGACGGAAGATGCTAGTCACAGGCGATGTCGAGGTTCTTGCCGACGAGGCCCACGTAGCCGCCCTCGGCAGCCTTGGGACTATCTGCGTGGCAGAGAACCCACTTGTCGGCCTTCCAGTAGCAGTAGCTGTCACCGGCCGCGAGCATGTCGGCCGCAGCCTCGGGGCGCGGGCCATTGGTGCCCGCCGGCAGCGCCACCATCACCTGGAAGCCGCCGTCGTCGACCATGCAGGGCGTGTAGTGGAGCGTGGTGTTGAAGACTTCGACGACCGTACCCGCCGGCACGCGGAACGCCTTGACCTGAGCGGTGTCGAGCTTACCGTCCTCGATCTCCCAGCGATGCGCCACGAGCAGGATAAAGTCGCGGGCGCCCAGGTTAAACTCGCTGGCGCGGTGATACTCCAGGCAGTTGAGCTGCGTGTTGTGGCCGTTGCACCAGCCGAGCTGGAAGGGGCGGCCGCCAAACATGAGAAAGCCCAGTTTGCCGGCACCCTTGACGCCCTCGAGCTCCGACGCGCTTGCCACGTACTTGCTGCCCTCGGGGATGGGCGTGGCAGAGAGCGCCTCGAGCACGGGCGACGTGAGCTCGGACGGAACGTTATCCCAAACGTTGCCATAGGATTTGAACTCGGGATCGTTGACAGAGTAGATATGCATGTTCACTCCTGTTCGTTTATGTGACAGTACGAACATTCTAGAACAAACATGAGCGATTTTGAACGCTCGTCCCGACCACTCAACAAAAAGGCGCCCCCGCATAAGCGAAGGCGCCCAATGCGCGCGCTTTGGGCGATAAAGCCCTTACGCCTGCTGGTAGTGCAGGTGCTTCTCGTCGATATTGGCCAGGTCGCGGTCGAGATAACGGCGCGCGAGCCAGTTTGCCATGGGGAGGTTCTGGTCCAGATAGTTACCGCACTCCTCGGGAGCGGCGCCGGGGATATCGCCCTCAAAGCCAGCGACAAACTCGAACAGCTCGCGCACGAGCGGCAAGATCTCCTCGCTCGTCAGCTCACCAAAGACAACCAGGTAAAAGCCCGTGCGGCAGCCCATGGGGCCAAAGTAGACAATGCGGCTCGACCACTCGGCATGATTGCGGAGGAACGTGGCACCCAGATGCTCGATGGTGTGGCACTCCGCCGTGTTCATAACTGGCTCCTTGTTGGGCGTGGTCAGGCGCAGGTCAAAGGTGGTGACGGCGGCGCCGGTCGCCGGATCGCGGTCGATGCGGCTCACATACACGCCGGGCTCGAGCAGCAGATGGTCAACGGAAAAACTCGCGATGCGCTCCATGGCAGATCCTCTCGGTAGTCAATTTGGGACGGGGCTCTTTTAGCTGGTTCGAATGATCGCACCAATCATACCAGTCAAAAAAGCCCCATCCCAAATGAGCTGCCCGGGAATAGCCTGCGGGCGCCGCGCAGCCGCCTAGGCAGTGTAGGCGATGGTCGCGTCGACGGCGTGACGCCAGCCGGCGATCTTTTTGGCTCGTTCGTCGGCGGACATGGCAGGCTCCACGATGCCGCGAGCGCCGTAGACGTCAACGACGTCGCGCGTGTACATGCCCAGCGCAATGCCGCAGGCCCAGGCCGCACCCAGACCGCTCATCTCGTCGTTGCTCGCGATGCGGATGGGCGAGCCAACCAGGTCGCTCTCAAACTGCATCAGGTACGCGTCGCGCGTGGGGCCGCCGTCAACACGAAGCTCGGCCAGTGCCGCGCCCGAATCCTCGACCATCGCATCAATCACGTCGAAGATCTGATAGGCGATCGACTCGTCAGCGGCCTTTACGAACTCCGCACGGCCCGTGGTGCGCGTCATGCCAAAGATGCAGCCCTCGGCATCGCTCGCCCAGTGCGGCGCGCCCAGGCCAGTGAACGCCGGCACAAAGTAGACACGGCTTGCCGGATTGGCGGCGTAGCACAGGTCGGTGACTTCCTCGGGATTGTTGATGAGTTCCAGGTCGTCGCGCAGCCACGTCTTGACGGCGCCGGCGTAGCTCACGTTGCCCTCGAGAACATACTCGGTCACACCGTCCATACGCCATGCGAGCGAGCTCGAAAGCCCATGCGAGCTGGCG
The DNA here is from genome assembly GCA_905197595.1 of uncultured Collinsella sp. Lineage (GTDB taxonomy): Bacteria > Actinomycetota > Coriobacteriia > Coriobacteriales > Coriobacteriaceae > Collinsella. Next base: position 31,936 of record CAJJZM010000004.1, on the reverse strand, counting down.
ACGAACTCGTCGCCGACGTTCATCATGACCGAGCTTCCGGTGCCATAGGTCGCCTTGGCCATGCCGCGGCTATGGCAGCCCTGGGCAAACAAGGCGGCATGGCTGTCGCCGAGCACGCCGTGAATGGGCACGGGCGCCGGCAAAAAGCCGCCCAGGTCCGTTGTACCGAACAGGCCATCGGAATCGGTCACCTGCGGCAGACACGCCGGATTGACACCAAAGGCCTCGCACACCGGCTCGCTCCAGCAGCCACGGCGCAGGTCAAAAAGCTGCGTGCGGCTGGCATTGGACCAGTCGCAGCGGAACTCCGCGCCGCCCGTGAGCGTCCAGACCACCCAGGCATCGATGGTGCCCAGGCACAGCTCGCCCGCCGCCGCGGCCTCGGCAGCCGCGGGAACGTTCGCGAGGATCCAGGCCATCTTGCCCGCCGGATAGTAGGGCGAGAGCACCAGACCCGTCGTGTCACGCACCAGCTCGGCCACGCCTTCGCGCGCAGCAAGCTCGTCGCACAGCTCGCGGGCGCGGGCGCACTGCCACACCACGGCATCGCACAGCGGCTCGCCCGTCCTGCGGCTCCAGGCAACGGTAGTCTCGCGCTGGTTGGAGATGCCGATGCCGGCGACGTCGGCCGGATCGACCCCGGTCTCCTCCACCACGGCGCGCGCCACGGCCAGCACGTTGGCGGCGATCTCGGCTGGATCATGGCTCACCCAGCCGGCCTCGTTGACAATCTGGCGATGCGAGCGGTCGGCGCGATGGATCAGATGGCCGCCCTCGTCCACCAGCAGCGCCTTAGTACCCTGTGTGGACTGATCGATTCCGATGATGTATTTGCTCATGTACTCTCCTGTCTCCCCCGTCGATTCAAAACTAAAACCCGACGGACAAGGAGCGAGTGGCCGACCGGCTCATGAGAGCGCAGCCGGCCTGCTCAAAATTCAACCTAAAAGGATTGGTGCAAACCTGTCCCCGATGCACCAATTACTCTGCGGGAAGGAACTCGACGACCGTCTTGGCGATTCCCTCGCCCGTCAGGCCGTAGTGCGCAAAGACCTCGGGGCTCGTACCGGTGATGACCGGCGCATCGGGCAGGCTCAGGCACTTGACCGGACGCGGGCAGTGCTCACCTACGACCTGCGCGACCATGAACCCAGGCCACCGAAGGGACTGTGCTCCTCGACGGTCACGACGGCGCGCGTGGCACCGGCGGCCTCGATCACGGCCTCGGCGTCGAGCGGCTTGACGCAGTACATATCGAGCACCGTTGCCGAGATGCCCTGCTCGGCCAGCAGATCGGCGGCGTCCACGGCGTGGCGGACCATCTCACCGGTAGCGACGATCGTCACATCGGTGCCGCGGCGCACCCAGGTGGCGCGATCCATCTGGAACGGGCACTCGTCCTCGGTGTACACGTCCTCCACCGGGTTGCGGCCCACGCGGATGTAGGCCGGCTTGTTGTCGGCGACCAGGGCACGCACGAGCTCGGCGGTCTGGAAGCGATCGCTCGGCAGATACACGCGCATGTTGGGAATCGCGCTCATGGCGGCGATATCCTGCGCGGAGTGATGGCTCATGCCTAAGGCGCCGTAGGACACGCCGCCCGAGATGCCGATGAGCTTGACGTTGGTGTTGGAGTACGAAACGTCGACCTTGCACTGCTCATACGAGCGCGTGGTCACAAAGGACGCCGGCGAGGCGGCCCAGGCCTTCTTGCCGCACGAGGCCATGCCGGCGGCGATGCTCACCAGGTCCTGCTCGGCAATGCCGACCTCAACGGACTGCTGGGGATACTGGTCAAAGAACGGCGTGAGCGATGCAGAGCCGCGGGAGTCGGAGCACAGGACGACGATGTCTTTATCGGTTGCGGCGGCCTCGAGCAGCGTGTCGCAGATAGCCTTGCGGTTGGCGATCTTGTTAGCCATTGATGGCCTCCTTATGGGCAGCGAAATCGGCGATGATCTGGGCATATTCCTCATCGTTGGGCAGGTGATGATGCCAGGCGGCCTTGTCCTCCATAACCGGCGAGCCGTAGCCCTTCACTGTGTTGAGGATGATGACCGTGGGCTTACCCTTGGTCTCGGCGGCCAGCGTCAGCGCGGCATCGATGGCCTGGACGTCGTTGCCCGGAATGGACAGCACGTTCCAACCGAAGGCGGCCCAGCGCTCCTCCTGCGAATCCTGCTTCATGACGTCCTCGGTGCTGCCGCTGATCTGCAGGCGGTTGCGGTCCACGAGCGCGCACAGGTTATCGAGCTGGTAATTGCCGCCGCTCATGGCGCCCTCCCAGACCGAGCCCTCGGCAAGCTCGCCGTCGCCCATGATGGTGTAGACGCGGTAGCCGCGGCCATCCATCTTGCCGGCAAGTGCCATGCCCACAGCCACGGGCAGACCGTGACCCAACGAGCCCGAGTTCATCTCGATGCCCTTGAGCTTGTTGTTGGGGTGGCCGATGTAGGGGCTGCCGAACTTGGAGAAGCGGGCCTTGACGTCGTCGAGGTCCAGATAGCCCTCGTGGCAGAGCACCGCGTAGTAGGCCTCCATGGCGTGGCCCTTGGAGAGTACGAAGCGATCGCGGTTGGGATCGTCGACGGTCTCGGGAGAAATGTTGAGGTGGTTGGCATAGAGGGTCATCAGCGCATCGATGACCGACATGTCGCCGCCGATGTGCCCGCCAGCGCCAGCCATGATGATATCGACGCAATCGCGGCGAAGGTCCCAACGCAGGGATTCAAGCTCTTCGATAGTTGCCATTTCTACTCTCCTCGCAGGTAAGCTTTGACGTCTTCTTCGATGGGGTCGTACAGGTCGGGGACAATGCCGATGTACTTGCACGCCTCGTAGAGCACCGGCACCACGTTGGCGTGAATGGCGACGCAGTGGTGGATGTAGGGACCCTCGACGATCTTGGCCTCGAGGCGCTTGAGGTTGTCGACCTCGACCCACAGGTAGGTGCCCATGCCGGCCGGGCCGTCGATGCCGCGGGCGTTACCCAGCAGCAGCGAGTACTCGCCGTTGTCGCCGTCAAAGCGGGCAAGGGTGAGGTCGCCGTGCTTGGCCTCGGCCGTCAGCGCGCCGGGGTGATCGAAAGCCAGCGGATAGGTGAGCTTGGGCTTGACGGCCGCGCAGCTGCAGGGCCAGGGGCCGCAGTGCTGCAGCAGCTCGCCGTTCTCGTTATCGGGATGGCGCACGGTCCAGTCGGCGAACATGCCGCGGTGACGGCCCAGGTCGGCGGCCTCGACCATCAGCGCGGTGATGGCGCCGTGAATATCGGTCTCGCATACGATAGGGATGCCCATCTCGTTGAGGATTGCGTTGGCGGCGCAGGGCATAATGCCCAACTCGTCCTGCAGGGCGTTCCAGCACTGGATGGCGCCGGCGTTGCAGCCGTACTTCTCGACCAGGCGCTTCATGGCAATGGCGAGTCCTGCGACCGCAGGAACCTTGTCCTCGGGGATGCAGATCTCAAAGCTGTCACCAATGTGGGCGAGCATGGCTGCCATGGCCTGCTCGTCAGCCTGGGCGTCGCGCACGGCCTGGACAAGCTCGGTCATGGGGATGGGCGAAAGCTGGATGTTGAACTTCTCAAGCAGCTCGCCCTCGTTGCACATGGTCGACCAGAAATCGAACGGACGGGTGGCCATCTGCAGGATGCGGGTGTGCTCGAAGGTCTTGACCACGTTGCACACGGCCAAAAAGTCCCAGACGCCGCGCTCGAACTCGGGATCGGTCAGACGGCAGTTGGTCATGTAGGTGAAGGGAACCTGGAAGCGGCGCAGGACCTTGCCGGTGGCGAACAGGCCGCACTGGCTATCGCGCAGACGGGTGCCGTCGGGCTCGGGGCGCTCGTCGCGCGGGCCCCACAGCAGCACGGGCAAGCCGAGCTCGCGGGCAAGGCGGGCGCAGACATACTCGGTACCAAAGTTGGCGTGGCACAGCATGATGCCGTCGACGCCCTCGGCGCGGAACTTTTTGACGATAGGCTCGATATGGCTGTCGTCGAACAGCAGGCCCTCGTCGTTGATGTCGTCGATATCCACAATCTCGACGCCGATCTCGCGCAGGCGATCAGCCGTCAGACCGCGATACTTGATCGCGTCCGGCGCGCTAAAGATACTGCGGCGCGTGGGCACAAAGCCGAGCTTGATCTTGTCCATGTACGTCCTCCCCTAGTCACATGCTCAGTAAACAGACGCATGTTTCGTTTTGTTCTGTTTACTAAATGTTTTACTCTTTTGTTTAAAAGTTTAGCGCGAAAGTCTCGTAAACGGTAGAGAAATCAGCCTAAACGGTATGTAAACAAACTGAACATACAAGGGAAACAAAAAGAGGACCCCGAAGGATCCTCTTCTGAATGGCACTATGTTAACTGCCCTAGCGAGCTTTGGCGCGCTGCAGGCAATGCCGTCTCCGCCTAGATTTCGCGCACGCTCTGACGCTCGACAAAATAGGTCGACACGGCCGTTTTGCAGGTATAGCTCTTGGGATTGCGGATGTTACCCACCAGACGGCGCACCGCGATCTCGCCCACCTCGTGTTTGGGAACATGCACCGTGGTGAGTGGCGGGTTGGAGAAGGCGCCCAGAGATAGGTCGTCAAAGCCGATGATCGAGACATCCTCGGGCACGCGAATGCCGTGCTCGTTGAACGCGCGCATGGCACCCACGGCGAGCACGTCGTTCTCGGCAAAGAAAGCCGTCGGCAGGTCGTCGCGTGAGACGCTGTCGAGCCATGCACCTATATCGCGATAGGCACCTTCGAGCGTGGTGCCCAGCGTGACGTGCCATGCCGGATTGGCCTCGAGGTCCGCATCCTCAAGCGCTTGGCGATAGCCGCGCTCGCGATCCTTAAAGTTGCGGATACGAAGATCGCCTGCCAGATAGCCGATTTGCCTGTGACCCTTCTCGATAAGGTAGTCCACGGCGCGCAGCACCGAATCGGTATTGGCAATGACTACGGCATCAAAGTACTGGCGGTCGCTCCAGCCGTCGAGCACGATCAGGTGGGCGGCAGCGTTGGCGAACAGGGCGTAATCTTCCTCACCCAGCTCGGTACCCATCAGCACGATGGCGGCAGACGGGTCGGCGATCAGGCCCTCGACCTGCGGACGCACGGCGTCCAGGTCGCTAAAGTCGAGCGAGACAAAGCTCGTGCTCATGCCGTGGCGACGCGCCTGGCGCTCCACGCCCTCAATAACCGCGGGATGGAAGGTGCTCTCGTCCAGGATGGCGCCCGTCTTGCGCGCGAGCACAAACTGGATGCTCTCGAGCTGCGTCGACTGCTGATAGCCGAGCGACTGCGCGCACTCCAGGATGACTTTGGCGGTCTCCTCGCTCACGCTGCGCTTGCGGTTGAGCGCGTTGGACACGGTCGCAGGCGAAAAACCGGTGATGCGGCTGATTTCGCGAACACTTGCTTTGGCCATTGTTCCCCCTAGCAACGGTCGTGGCGGAGCATCGTGGCCTGACCGCCCCGTGACTCGACAACTAAACGACCGCAAATTCAATCTAAACAGAATAGTAAATGTTTAATAGCTAGTTTAGCCTGTTGTCAAGCGAAGCGACGCGACTATTCCCCCAACGGGCGTATTTACTCGGTAGCTAAAAAAGCCCGTCCCAAATTGACTACATGGGACGGGGCGTGAAAATCATTTAGCCCAGGACACGAGCCATACGGGCCTTGAACTCGGACAGGAAGCGCGGGGCGTCGACGGTCAGCGCCACGAGCGCGCTCTTATCTGGATCGGACAGACGGTGCTCGTCGCAGATGGTGCGGCCGCGATACTCGCCCAGCAGGTCGACACGCAGGTTACAGCCGAGCGCACCCACGAGCGTGGGATCAATCGCCACGGCAACCGCCAGCGGATCGTGCAGCGCGCAGCCGCCCAGGTAGGGCGCGTTCATTTCGTACGAACCGATATAGTGCTCGACCATGCTCGCAAACGCGCAGCCAGCCATAGTGCCCGAGCCCGTCCAGCCGGCAACGTCGCGACGTGTGAGCACCACGCGGTGCGTCACATCCAGGCCCACCATGGTGAGCTTGCGGCCCGAGCGCAACACAGCGTCGGCAGCCTCGGGGTCGCCCGCCATGTTGGCCTCGGCGCCCGCGCTCACGTTGCCGGGCACGGTAAGGGCGCCGCCCATCACGACCACGCGGCCGATAGACATCATCGCCGCCGCATCGCGCTCCAGGGCAAGCGCCAGATTGGTGAGCGGGCCGGTCGCAACGTAGACCAGATCGGGACCATAGGTACGCGCGGCATCAATCAGGTAATCGACCGCCGCATTGCCGTCGGCCGACGTCGCGCCCACCGGCTCGTACGGCGAGGCGGGCACGCTTGCGCCGCCGATGCCGTTCTTGCCGTGGATAAGCGTGGTGGACGCCGGCGGCGTGTAGGGTTCGGTCGCCTTCATGGGACGATCGGCGCCCAGGTACACCGGCACCTCGGGACGACCCAACAGGTCGAGCACCGCCAAGCAGTTGTGCGCCGACTGCTCGACGCGCACGTTGCCAAAGCACGTGGTGATGCCGACGAGCTCCACCTCGGGGCTCGCGATGGCATAGGCAAGCGCCATCGCATCATCCACACCCATATCCAGATCAAGGATCAGCTTCTTGGTTGCCATTGTTCTACTCCGCTTCTCCGTCTACATCCAAACCGTCTAAACCAAACTTGTGCTCGACTTCCGCACGCGTGGGAATTGATTGCTGAGCGCCCAGGCGCGACACCGTCACCGCCGAGGCGCGAGCACCCGCCGCCATGCACTCAAAGAGCGGCAGGCCCTCCAGACAAGCCGCCGCCAACGCGCCGATAAACGTATCGCCCGCGGCCGTCGTATCGACCACCGCGCTCGAAAGCGCCGGCATGCGCAGCGGCTCACCGCCATCGCCGAGCGTAACCGAGCCGGCGCCGCCCAACGTGATGACCGCAGCCCCGGCGCCCTTGTCGAGCAGCGCATTGAGCGCGGCGACGCAACTCGCATCATCCGTGGGCAGAATGCCCGTCAGTACCTGGCACTCGGTCTCGTTGGGGCAGACCAGGTCGACCGCTGGCCACGCTCCTGCCGGCAGGTCGCAGGCGGGCGCCGGGTTAAAGATCGTATAGAACCCCAGCTCGTGAGCGCAAGCAAGCGCCCCGGCCGTCGCCGCAAGGTCACATTCGCCCTGGGCGATAAAGACGCCGCCAGCAGCCGGGGCAATCTCGCTGGCATCGCCGTCGAGCTCGTCGGCCACCAAGCGCCTCAGTGCGCGGGCAACGTCCTCGCCCGCAAGCGCATGGTTGGCACCCGGCGACAGCACGATGCGGTTGTCGCTCTCACAGCGAATGATAGTCGCAGTACCGGTCTCCACGTCGTCGAGACGTGTCACGAACTCAACGCCCACGCCGGCATCTTGGAGCCCTGCCACAAGCGCATCGCCAAAGGTATCGCGCCCAACAGCGCCGATCATGCACGTGCGCGCACCCATGCGCGCAGCGGCAACGGCCTGATTGGCTCCCTTACCGCCGGCGTTGGTGATAAAACCGCTGCCATCGACCGTCTCGCCCGCGCGCGGCATGCGCTCGCACGCCACCGAAAGGTCCATGTTCATGCTGCCGAACACCGCAACGATGCTGTGATCCGCCATGGAAACCTCCTCGTCTTCAGGCTTTGCGCCCACCATCGACCAACGATTGTGCACTCTCGCACCCCCTATAACTTTAGTCCACTTTGATGTGGACGCGCGCTTGAGCTTGCGCCAGCAGCAAGCATTCACAGGGGCAGGCAGCTACAATGAATACGTGCTGATTATTCTCGTCATTGGATGATGTTTTATGGAACAATTCTCGCAATCGGGCTCGCGCGGTCGACGCCGCACGGGCAACGAGCCGGCGCCGCACGAACGCGTGAAGGGCGAGCGCCGTGCCAACGAGCCGCAACGCACCGCGAGCCCCCATCGCGCTTCTGCCAACAACGCTGGCCGCGCCAACACTCCCGCCGCGGAGCAGACGCCTGCTCGCCCCAAGTCCCGCTACATCCCTGCGCTCGACGGCCTGCGCACGCTTGCCGTCGTCGCGGTGGTGCTCTATCACCTCAACCTCACGTGGGCTCAGGGCGGCCTGCTTGGCGTCACGATCTTCTTTGTGCTTTCGGGCTATCTGATCACACGCCTGCTACTCAACGAAGTCGCTAAGACCGGCCGCATCGACCTCAAGAGCTTCTGGATCCGCCGCATCCGTCGCCTGGTCCCCGCCGTGGTGACCGTTGTGGTTGTAACCTGTGCGCTGTGCACCGTCTTCAACCACGTGATGCTCACCAAGATGCGTCCCGACATTCTGCCGTCGCTGCTGTTCTTTAACAACTGGTGGCAGATTATGCAGGACGTTTCGTACTTCAACGCCCTGGGCGACCCCTCGCCGCTTACGCACTTTTGGTCGCTCGCCATCGAGGAACAATTCTACCTGGTTTGGCCACCGCTGCTGTTTGCCATGGTGTCCATGCATGTGAGCAAACCCAACACGCGCCGTGTGGTCCTGGGACTCGCAGCGGTATCCGCCCTTGCCATGATGGTGCTCTACAACCCTGCCGCCGACCCCAGCCGCGTGTACTACGGCACCGACACCCGCGTCTTCTCGCTGCTGCTGGGCGCCTGGATGGCCTTTATCCCCGATCGCGACCTGGCGCCGGTGCGTCTCGCTCATCGTTTGGGGCTCAATCGCCTGGCTGGCGCCGCCAAGCACGGCAAGAACGCCGAGGGCAAGCCTGGCGAGAAGGCCGACAACGCAGCCGAGACCGTCCCGGCACAGCCGAGCGCCCTCGTGCGCTTTTGGTCCTCGCCCGCATCCATCGATGTGTTGGGCGTCGTGGGTCTGGTTGGCCTTGCCGCCATGGTCGCGCTCACCAACGGCTACACCGCGTTCCAGTATCGCGGCGGCACGCTGCTATGCTCCATCCTCACGCTCATGGTCATCGCGGCCTGCGTGCAGCCCCAGGGAATGGTTGCCCGCGCACTGTCCGCCGAGCCGCTCGTGTGGGTTGGCAAGCGCTCGTACAGCATCTACCTGTGGCACTATCCGCTACTGTTGCTCATGAACCCGGTCGCCAACATCAACGATACGCCGTGGTGGCAGTACATTTTGCAGGTGTTGTTGGTGGTCGCCGTAGCCGAATGTTCATATCGCTTTATCGAGACGCCGTTTAGAAAGGGCGCCTTTGGGCGCACCGTATCCGAGTTCCGCGACGGCACCACCGCGCCCGCCAACTGGGTGCGCGCGCACGTCCCTGTCTGCGCAGCCTGCGCTGTCGTGTTGGTCGTTGCACTGGGCGGCCTGATCTTTGTGCCGGAGACCTCCGCACTGAGCGGTGAGGGCGCCGAAGTCCTCAACAAGGAAGCCAAAAACACCGCGCCCACAGACCAACAGGCGGCCGACGACACCGACAAGGACAACGACGGCTTCCCCGATGGCTCCTACGACCTGTTGATGATCGGTGACTCCGTGTCGCTGCGCGCCGTTGATTCCTTTGACGGCGTGTTCCCGCACAGCCATATCGATGCCGAAAAGGGCCGCCAGTTTGATGCGGGCCGCACGACATTTGAGGGCTATATCCAGCAGAACCTTGCCGGCAAGATCGTGGTCTTTGCGCTGGGCACCAACGGCTTGGTAACCGACGACCAGATCGACGCCATCATGACCGATGCAGGAGATAAGCGTATTGTGGTGTTTGTGAACACGCGCAGCCCGCAGCCGTGGGTTGGCTCTACCAACCAGGCCATCGCCAACGCTGCTACGCGCTACAAGAACGTGCGCGTTATCGACTGGTACGGATACAGTGCCAATCGCAACGACCTGTTCGATGGCGATGGCACGCACCTGTCGACCACTGGCGTGACTGAGTACCTCAACTTGATCCACGATGCAGTCAAGAAGGACCTGCCCGTGCATCCCGAGGATCACGTCAACGATCCGCAGCCGGCGGCCGTCAAGTCTGCCACCGACGCGCTCGTCAATGCGCTCGCTCTCAAGCCGCACAAGCTGGGCACCGACAAGTAACCTGCAGCGCAAACTTCCCACATCCGGAGGGGTGCCCGCCACGGCAGGCACCCCCTCCGACAGTTAGGGACGTTCCTTATATGCCGGCACCCAGGGACACTCCTGACACAGCCGAGGAACGCCCTCCTTGCGACCGAATTCTGGGCGCCTCGCCACCCCGAACGTTGTTTCCAAGCCCACACCCGCAGCAAACAACCCAAAATCACTCTTTTCGAGCCGACTCCAAGAGGTCATGGACAAAAAGGGGCAAATATGAGTACTGTTACCATTTTAGTAGCAGGCAAAACCACCCAAAATGACGTCCGAGCGACCCCTACAACCCCCTAAAGCAGCCAACCTGACTGGTTTAAGACATATTGGAGCCAATTTTAATGAACATACTATCGGCTATGTCCATTATCTTCTTGGATGTAAATGCTATTCACTTAGCAACAGTACTCATATTTGGCATTTTTTGTCCACTGCCATATAACTAACCCCCTATAGCGGGCAAAAAAGAGGCCGCGGCCCATGGCAGCGGCCGCTCGAAACCCAAAAGAGGCGCTAAGCGCTGTAACCCATCGCCTGCAGAACAAACATGACGACCGTCAGCACCGTAATCACACCGATAGTCGCCCAAGTGAGCACATTCCACACGCGGCCGTTGCGGTTAGTGCCCATAATGTGACGGTCAGCGGCAATAACCACCTGGAACACCAGAACCACGGGCAGCAGCACGCCATTGATGACCTGCGAGGTCATCATAATCTGGAACAGATCGACGCCGGGCATAAGCACCAGCACGGCAGAGATGCCGATGATGGCCGTAATGATGCCGCGATAGACCGGGGCCTCGTCCCAGCTGCGATCGGCACCGCGCTCCCAGCCAAATGCCTCGCAGATAGCGCTCGACGTAACGCCCGGCAGCACGCAGGCAGCCAAGAAACTCGCCGCGACCAGGCCCGAGGCAAACAGTACCGTAGACCACTGACCCGCAATAGGCTCCAGCGCGCGGGCAGCATCGGCAGCATCGCTAATCTGAATACCCGCCGGGAACAGCACCGTACCGGTCGTAATGATAATAAAGCCGGCAATGACATCAGCGGCAAGCGAGCCGCTCACGGTATCGATGCGCTGCAGCACGATATCGTCCTCGCCCGCATTTTTATCGACCACGTTGTTCTGCGCCAGGAAAATCATCCAGGGCGCGATGGTGGTACCGATCGTTGCGACCACAAGCGACACGTAGTTGGGGTCGTTTTGAATGTTAGGCACGACCAGGTCGACCGCCACCTCGCCCCAGTTGGGGCCAGCCATAAATGCAGCGACGATGTAGGTCACGAACACGCAGCTCACCAGCAGCAGAATCTTCTCGATGCGCTGGAAACTCCCCGACATGGTAAGCATCCACACCAGCAGCGCCACCAACGGCACCGAGATGCTCGCCGGCACGCCAAAGAGGGCAAGGCCGCTCGCAATACCCGCAAACTCCGAAATGGTCACAGCCGTGTTGGCGATCAACAGCGCCGCCATAGCAAGTACACTCTTGCGCACGCCAAAGCGCTCGCGAATGAGCGATGCCAGGCCCTTGCCCGTGACGCAGCCGCAGCGCGCCGCGGTCTCCTGCGTCACGATGAGCAGCACAGTCATGACGGGAAGCATCCACAGCATCTTGTAGCCATAGCTGGCGCCCGCACTGGAATACGTTGCAATGCCGCCGGCGTCATTGCCCGAAAGCGCCGCCAGCAGACCGGGACCCATAGCGCCAAAGATGGCTGCGATGGTCAGCTTTTGCTTGGTGCCCGACTTTTGCTTGGTATTTTGCACGCGACCACCTAACCCATGACTGACATGGCAAGCAGCACCGCGGCGATGCAATACGCCACACACGAGATCATGACGGCAATGACGTTCATGGCGGTGCCCGACGTGTTGAGGTCATGCTCGTCACGCCAGAACAGCACCATCAGGTAAATCACAGCGCTCATGTTGCCAACCAGGCAAATGATGGCAGCGATATTAAAGCACCCGGTAAAGAGTTGCTCCTCAAACATAGAGGCATCGGGGAATGCAGCGGTGCGCACCAGCTGGGCGCACAGGTAGGTCACGAGTGACAGAATCAGGCCCATGCCCGTGCTCTGGAAGAAGAATCCCAGATACGGCTTGGGCTCGTCGTCGTGACCGTCATACTCCAGGAAGTAGTTCTTGACGAACGACACCATGCGCGAGGCCGCCAGCAGCACGAGCGGCATGGCGCACATGGGGAACACCACCAGATGCGCGGAGCCGAGCGCCGTTCCCAGCACGGTCGCCATGATGCACGACGCGATGCCCCATACAACAACCCAGTACTGGCGATGCACGAACCAGCTGAGCACGTTCGTCGAGTCGTCCGACGCGCTGTCGCCCGAGCCGACACCGGCGATCTGCAGGTCCTCCTGATGCTCCTCGGCGATAACGTCCATGGCGTCGTCGAAGGTTACGATACCCAGGATATGACGGTTCTCGTCGCAGACGGGGATAGCGACCAGGTCATACTTGGTCATCTCGTCCGTTACGTCTTCCTGGTCCTCGTCGGGCGACACGTAGACCAGGTCGCGATAGGCCAGCTGACCCAGCGTGGCGTCGCGATCGGCTACGATCAGCGTGCGCAGCGAAAGCACACCGGTCAGCATGCCGCTCGGATCCTCGGTATAGACGTAATAGACGCTCTCGAAGTCCTCGTCGAGCTCGCGAATCGCCTCGATGGCGTCACCGACCGTTGCCGTGGCGGGCAGGGAGACAAACTCCGAGGTCATGATGCGGCCGGCGGTGTTGTCCTCATACCCCAGCAGGTTACGAATCGCCTTCTCCTCCTTGACGCCCATCAGGCGCAGGAGCTTCTCGGCCTTCTCGTAATCAAGCTCGTCGATCAGGTCGGCAGCGTCGTCCGGGTCCATCATGGCCAGCATCGACGATGCGTCGGTATCGGACAGGCCCTCGAGCATCTCGGTCATAAGCTCGTCGTCATCGAACTCCGAGATGGCCTCGGCGGCCTGGGCAGTATCGAGCTGCGCAAACACCTGCGCACGCAAGCGCGGGTCGAGCTGCTCGATAATGTCGGCGATGTCGGCAGGGTGCAGCTCGCCGAGCGTCTTGTGCGACACCGAGAGTTGAATGTTCTTGGTCGAGCGGTCGAGCAGGTCCATGTAGGACCAGGCGATAATGTCCTCGCTGAGCGGCTTGCCCAGGTGCTTCATAAAGCCCTCGACGACGTGCTCGAGCGCGGGGCTGATTGCACGCAGCAGACCGCGGGCGCCGACCTCGGCACCCAGCAGGCGCAGCTGATTTTCGCCCGACATGGAAAACTTGATGTCGTTGACGCGCACGACCTTCATGCCCTGCGTGTCGACGATCTGCTTATTGAGAACGTCGCGCGCCAGCAGGAGCTCGGTCGGCTGCAGGTACGAGAAGCGAATATTGGTGGCAGACGTATTGAGATACACGCCCGTCTCGTCGATGCGGTCGACCCATTTGCGCCAGCTGATCATGAACGGCGTCTTGCCGGGACCGCGGAACGCGAGCGACGTCACGTGCGGAAAAACTTCGCCGGTTGCAATGCCAAAATCGTTGACCACGCCGAGCTTTTCGCCGTCGACGTCCAAGACCGGCAATTTGAGCATCTCACTCAGATAATTCAATGGTGCTCCCCATCATTATTCCTCCGGACGCGGCCGCGCGTGCGGCGTCCGGGGGCTTCTGGATATGTATACGCATGCGCGGGCGGCACGCCGCTCGACGCTTACACCCCGTGCATGCGCAAAAAGCACCTGCATGGGATCATCGACTGTATGGTCGAGGTTTGGATTTCACCTGTAACCTTTCTCTTGACCCTCATTAACCGCAGTAACTATAGCATCAGCACCGCCCTGCGGCATCGAATTTATGCGCTGCACATTGCAGGCATACCAAACGCTGACGTATCCGTGACATAGCCATTGGGGACGTTCTTAAACGACTACCCAATGACTACTCTGTGGTGTCATCGTCCTCGGCAAGTTGGGGGAACACGGCGTCCTTGGGCATGGTGACCTTCGTCAGCGAGGTGAGCTTTTTGCTCAGCGACGTGTCCGTCTTGACCAGGTCGCTGAGCGTCACGATCTTGTAGCCATCGGCGACAAGACCGTCGATAATCTGCGGCAGCGCCTCGAGCGTCTGCTCGGCGCATTCGTCTCTATCGGTGAGCAGCACGATATTGCCCGGCGTCACCGAATCGAGCACCGTTGAGACCTGCTCGTCGGCACCGTTGAGCAGCCAGTCGCCCGAGTCAATATTCCACGAGACCACGGCGGAGACCAGGTCCATCGCATCAATCCAGTTTTGCTCGTCAAAGGCAGCATAGGGAGCACGCAGCAGCATCGTCTTCACGCCGGTCGCCGACTTAATCGCATCGGTGCCTTTCGTGATCTGCTCGCGTACCGCCTCACGGTCCTGGCCCTTGAGCGAATCGTCGCTGTAGCTGTTGGATCCGATTTCGCACCCGGCATCGACAATCGCCTTGGCCGTGGCGGACGAGGCCTCGACCGCATCGCCCGACAGGAAGAACGTCGCGGTGACGCCCTTTTCCTTGAGTACCTGCAAGATCTGCTTGGTAGCGCCGCTCGGACCCTCGTCAAACGTCAGCGCCACGTACTTTTCGTTGCCCTTGGGCGCCACGCTGGCGCACGCAACGACGCAATCGGTGGCGGGCACAACCTCGCCGCGGTCCTGCGTCTTGCCCGACTGCTCACCAACCCACACCTCGGAGCGGCCCTGAACGCCCCACGTCTGCACATACTCGATGGCACCCGTGCCCTCGACCTTGAGCTTGGGCTCGATAACCGTAGCCTGAACCTCATGCTTCTCGTAGGTGTTACGGCCATCCTTGACCGTCACCTTCTCGCCACCCTCAAGTTCGCGGCTATCCCATTTGCCCTGTTTTATGCGCTTGCCGTCCACCTTAACCGACAGCTTTTCGCCGCCATGGCGCTTGAGCACGCTGTCATCGACGGCCAGCAGGTCGCCTGCGTCGTAGGTGTCAGTCAACTCCTGGTCGTCGATGAGATTCTGCAGCGTAGAGCCCACGCGCACCGCGGTCTTCTCGCCGTTGAGCTCCACGTCCACGCTGCGGTTGACGTAGCCCACGACGGCAGCGATAAACAGTACGAGTGCGCAACCCACGGCGATGAGCGCATAGGGCAGACGGGACGGTCGGCGCGGCGAGCGCCCGTTGCCGATGCGCGCGCTGCGGTCGCTAAACCCGCGGCTATGGTTGAGGTACATCGCGCCGGGCTTACGGCGACGGCGGCGCTGACCGCTGGGCAGCTGCCCCAGGTCGCGGCGCGCCGTCGGACGCGCACCCGAACGCCCGTTTAAGTTGGATCCGTTTTGGCGCATGTGCCCTCCCCCATAAACACAGCAAGCCGGAGCAACAGGTCTCCGGCTTGCCTCCCATCATTTGGTACGTCGCTATTTTGTAGCTTTTGACGAGCCTCCGCTCGCCTTTTGGTATTCGTCCTTAAAGGCCTTGAACATGCCGCGCGTCTTACCGAGCTGCTTGCCCAGTGCGCGACTGCCCTTGTCCACGGCAACCGATCCCTTGTCATCGAGCACCTTGGCGCCCTTCTTGACCTTATCGCCCACCACGACACTGGCCTCGGCAGCCTTGGCGGCCGCGCCGCCCGAATACCCGAGCGCCTTGACCTCGTCCGAGACAATCATCGCGCCGTTCTCGTAGCCGCGCAGCATCGTCGGCGGCACCTGCGTGTCACCAACCAAAACACTCGAAGCAGCACCGGCGGTCACATAGAATGCCTGCACGATGCCCGAGCGCGGCTTGAACTCAACGTCCGAGCAATAGCCCACGACGTCGCCCGATTCCGTGCGCACGTCCATACCGACCCAGATGATGCAATCGTCCAGGTTGATGTCGAGGCGCTTGGCGGCGGCGGCATCGTACGTGTCCTTAACGTCATCGACCGCAATGGCGCCCTCGTAGACACCAATGGCGTCGAGCGCTACGAATCGATCGGGACGCTCGATCATGCCCGCGATATCGGACTGGCGGACCATAAAGCCGACCACGCGCGTACCGCCCGGGGTAAAGACCGGAAAGTGAATCTTTCCGAGCTTTTTAGGGCTGCGCGGCGTGCCGTCCTTTTTGGTGCGCTTGTCCTCGGTAGGCTTGCGATAGATCTTGGCGCCGACAAAATCCCCGGCGCGCATTATGCCTCGGTCGAGGGCTCCGCAGCCTCGGCATCAGCCTCGACGGCGTTCTCGACCATAACGTCGGCGGCAGGCGTCACGTTGCCACCCGAAATGGCGTCGTTGAGCTGCTCGCGCAGCTGGTCCATGCGCTCGCGGGCCAGGTCGACCTTGGCGCGCAGGTCGTCGGTCTTGGCGTCGACCATCGGGCCAAAGTCATTCACCGCAGCACGGGCCTCCTCGGCGCTGTGCTCGTAGGTGTCGCGCATATTGTCCCAGGCGTCGTTGGCGATATCGGCAGCCATGGCGCGGGTCTCGGCGCCCGAGCGCGGGGCCAGAGCAACACCGATAATAGCGCCGGCAGCGGCACCAAAAAGTGCGCCGGAGACAAAGCTGAAAGTCTTACCCATGATCATTCCTCTCCTGCGGGCACGTCGGTGCCCACCGTTTGAATGCTGTCCATTATACCCGCAGCGCATCACTTGCCGCTCCGCTCATCTGCGTACGGCAAAGGCGCAGGTACGTGATGGTGATAAACGCGTAGGCCTACTCCTGGGGCATAGCCGGCATGGCCACCGTGGCACCCGGGTCCTCGCCGGCGCCGTCCACGAGCGGCAGGCCGCCCTCATGCGCAGGTCCTACCGGAACCGTCGCCGCACCGCCAAAGACGGCAGCGGAGGCCTCGTGGTTCTCGGCAACCGCGCCCTCGGTATCAATCGCCACCTGGGGCTCGTCGTCAAAGTTGGGGACGCCCTGGGGCTCGGTGGGAACGGGCTCGGCGGTCGCATCGGCAACGGGCTCGGCGTCGACCGGCACATCGCCCTCGTCAGCGCCCTCGTCCTCGGCAGCATCTTCGCCGTTCGCAGCGGCGACGGCCTCGTGAGGATCCTTGCCCTCGGCCTCGGCGCGCATGCCCAGCACCAGGTTGCGCAGGCCCGCGACCGTGCCTTCCACGTCGGGGGCAGGCTGGTCGGCGTGCAGGTACGCCCAGTCCATCATAAAGGTGGCCGACGACAGCGCACCGATGGCCAGTGCGTCGTCGGGGCACGAAAGCTCGACCTCAAAGACACGCTCGTCATGCTCGCTTACGCGCGTGCGGCCGCACGAGATGCTACCGGCAAGACCGGTCTCGTTCATGAGCTCGACCGTCACGTGCTCCAGCAGGTGGCAGAGCTCGGTCTGACCCATGCAGTCCTGGAACTCGCGGCCGGAATCGCCCAGGCACAGGTGCTTGGCAATCGCCGGCACCAGGTAGTACACGCGCGCCGTGGCCTCGATATCCTCCGAGGTCATGAGCGGCATGCCGGGGTTCACCAGCACGTGCGCGCAGATCTTGTCCTCGCTGACGGTGACCTTAAGGATGTTGAACAGGCCTGCCATAACTCTCCCCTACTCTTCCTTGTCCTACTCGTCGCCGTCGTGCGGATTCGCGGAACCCGCACCCGACGTCGTCGGCTCGTCTACCGAAGACTCGGAATCCTTCTTATCGGTTTCGGCCGGAGCGATCACGCGAATGAGCGAGATGCGCTGGCCACGCATCGACTGCACTTTAAACTTGTACCCCGCGACCTCAAACACCTCTCCGATGTCGGGCACCGAGTCGCAAAGCTCCAAAATCCAGCCGGCGATGGTCTCATAATCATCGCTTTCCTCGAGCGGCCAACCAAGCTCAATCGCGTCATCGCACGAAAAACGCCCATCAACGAGCCACTCGCGGCGCGAAAGGCGCGTGAGATACTTGTTGTCGGGGTCGAACTCGTCCTCGATCTCGCCCACGATCTCCTCGACGATGTCCTCGATGGTGATGATGCCGGCCGTGCCGCCGTACTCATCCACGACGACCACGATCTGGTCGTGCGAGGTCTGCATCTCGGACAGCAGCGGCAGGATGTCCTTGGTGTCGGGCACAAAGGTGGCGTCGCGCAAAAAGCCGGCGATGGGCTGGTCGCCCTTGCCGTCGAGCGCGGGCTGGATCAGGTCCTTGATGTGCGCGATGCCCGCGACGTTGTCGGGGTCCTCGTGATAGACGGGGATGCGGCTGAAGCCGGTCTGGCGCATGGTGGATAGCACGCTGGCGACCGTCTCGTCGTCCTCGCACATGGTGGTGTCCACGCGCGGCACCATGACCTCGCGGGCAACGGTGTCGCCCAGGTCGAAGATCTCGTGGATCATGCGCTTTTCCTCGTCGAGCAGGTCGTCCTGCTCCGAGACCATGTACTTGATCTCTTCTTCCGAGACGTTCTGACGGTCGTCGGCACTCTTGATACGCAAGATGCGGGCCAGGCCATCGGAGCAAGCGCCAGTCAGCCACACGAGCGGACGGGCGATCTTCTGGAACACGGAAAGCGGGCCCACGACCTGCTTGGACACGCCCTCGGCATTGGCCAGGCCGATGCGCTTGGGGACGAGCTCGCCGATCACGATGGACACGAAGGCGACCGCGACGGTGATGATGACCGGCGCCAGGCCGCGCGCGATAGCGGAGAGCGGCGCGATGCCAAAGCTCATGAGCCACGTGGCAAGCGGGTCGGACAGGCTCGTCGAGGCGACGGCGGACGAGGCGAAGCCCACGAGCGTGATGGCGACCTGGATGGTGGCGAGCAGCTGGTCGGAGTCGGCGGCCAGCTTAATGGCACGCTCGGCGCGCTTGTCGCCTTCCTCGGCCTCATGCTCCAGCACGGCGCGCTTGGCCGTGGTGAGCGCCATCTCGGACATAGAGAAGTAGCCGTTGATGAGGGTCAAAACGAGGGTAGTGATAAGGGAGATGGTTATGTCCATCGGGAGTTTCTCGAACCTCCAAGATTCGGGACGTCAGGTCGTAAGCGTAGGTGGCGGATAGGGCAATTGCGCCGGTCGCCCGTGTGAGCGGGGCCGTGGGCGCGGTCGCTAGATTACGAAGAGAATCACCGCCATGAACTGGAAGATGCTGCCGGCGAGCACCCACAAGTGGAAAACACTGTGCAGATAGCGCACGTTTTTGGCGATATAGAACGGCACGCCCACGGTGTAGCACACGCCGCCGACGGCGAGCAGGGCAAGCGCCACGGGGTTCAGCAGCGCCACGAGTGCGGGCAGTTTAAAGACAACGAGCCAGCCCATCAGCAGATAGACCAGGCCGCTTACCCAGTGCGGCTGGCGCTCGCGCATAAAGCACTCGAGGGCAATGCCGATAATGGCGATGGCCCATACGGCGAAGAACAGCGCAGCGCCGCCGTCGTTTGCGAGCGTGATGAGGCAAAACGGCGTATAGCTGCCGGCTATGAGCAGGTAGATGCAGCTGTGGTCGATGATGCGGAACACGCGCTTGGCGCGCGCGGGTTGAATCGCATGGTAGAGCGTGGAGGCTAGGTACTCGAGGATGATGCTGACGCCATAGACAATTGCCGCGGCCATGTGGGCCGGGCCACCGCCGCGCAGTGCAGCGAATACGATCAGGAGCACCAAACCCGCGATACCCAGCAAGCAGCCGACACCATGGGTGACGGAGTTCATGATCTCCTCGCCCACCGTGTAGTGCGGAACGGCCGCGATCTTGGGTCGCGGCTTGGAACTGTCGCTCGAATCGGACATGCCGGTTACATCCTCCAATGTAAAGAGTTCTCAACACTATATCAAAGCGTCTGGGTACGTGCGAAATTTGCACCATACGTGACCCTTTGTTTACCCATTCTTTGCTTGTTGACGCATCAACGGCGAACATCCATAATGCGCTTGTTTTAAATGTTGATGTATTAACATCTTATAGGAGAATACCGCATGGCTCAAAACGAACATTCCCATCGAAAGCTCAAGATAGCCGGCATCGTTGCACTGGTGGTTGTCATTGTGCTGCTCGGATTTGCCGGCAACTTTCTGTTTGACTTCGCGCTGAATCCCCGCGCGCCATACACCATGAAGATGATGCAGGACGGCAAGGACGACAAAGAAAGTGAGCAGCCGGATGCCGAGGGAACCGAGGCGCGGGCATGGTTTAAAGAGAACCGCGAGAGCAGCAGCCTCACCGCAGATGACGGAACCGAGCTCTCCGCTTGGTATTTTGCCGCCCCAGAGAGCACGCACAATTACGCTATCTGCCTACACGGATACACCGATGAGCCCATCGGTATGGCCCGATACGCCAAACGATTCCATGACCGCGGCATGAACGTGCTCGCGCCTGCCGCCCGTGCCCACGAGCGCTCCGGCGGCGACTATATCGGCATGGGCTGGCCCGAGCGGCTCGATGTCGTTGCATGGATTGGGCGGATCGTTCAGGCTGACCCCGAGGCGCGCATCCTGGTCTTTGGCGAGTCGATGGGTGCGGCAACCGCCATGGACGTCGCGGGGGAATCTTTGCCGTCCAACGTGAAATGCATTATCGAGGACTGTGGTTATACGAGTGTTTGGGACGAGTTTTCTCTGCAGCTCAAGGACGTGTTCGGCCTGCCCAGCTTTCCCTTGCTCGATGTAGCAAACTTGGTGTGCAACGTGCGCGCGGGCTACGACTTTCATAAGGCGAGCAGTGTGGAGCAACTCAAACACGCGACGGTTCCCATGCTATTTATCCACGGCGACCAAGACACCTTTGTACCGTACAGCATGCTCGACCAAAACTACGAGGCGTGCGCCAGCAAGGTCAAGCAAAAGCTCACTATCCACGGCGCCACCCATGCCAAGAGCGCGCAAGTCGACCCCGAACTCTACTGGAACACGGTCGACAGCTTCCTCGACGAGAATTTTTAGGCAAATAGTACGGTTTACTTGTCTATCTGACCCCCTGTTTTCGGAAGTGCGGGGAAATCGCGCGAAGCCCGACCAGACCACAGTTTTACCAACAATTTATCAGGGGTTTTGTTGTCAAAAAACGGTTTGTGGTCGGCGGTATTCGATTTTTCACCGCACTTCCGAAAAGCCGCCCGTGGGCACTGTGCTCGCGGGCGGCTTTTACTAACGTTGCACTACAAAAGCGCTTGATATGTCCAATAGTTAGGTGCTACTTGACCTCGATGAGCTCGTACTTGCTCGTGCCCAGGCCGATCTTCTCGGCATGCGCGATGCACGCGCGCCAGTCGGTGTCGGGATGCGTGATGCAGAAGGGATCCTTGGCCTGCTCGCCCTCCAGATGCTCGTGATTATGCTCCATCTTGGCCGCGCTGTCGGTAAGCTCGGTGTTGGGCAGCGGCTCGGATGCCATGACGGCATCGGCGCAGGCCTGGTCGATGGCGACCGGGTCGAAGCTCGCGAACATGCCGATGTCGTTGACGATAGGCGTATCGTTTTCGGGATGGCAGTCGCAGTTGGGACTGATGTCCATGGCAAGCGAGATGTGGAAGCTCGGGCGGCCGTCGACAACGGCTTTTGTATACTCGGCGATCTTGCAGTTGAGCACGTCGGCCGCGGCGTCATAGCCGGGCTTGATGCAGTCCTGGTTGCATGCCGCAATGCAGCGTCCGCAGCCCACGCAGCGATCGTGGTCGATGGTGGCCACGTGCACCGTGCGAGTAGCGCCGCTGGCAAGCTCGCGCTCGCGGGTGTCGTTGAACGAGACAGCGTCGTGCGCGCAGATCTTTTCGCAGGCATGGCAGCCAACGCAGTGCTCGGTCGCGACGTTCGGCTTGCCGGCGGCATGCTGCTCCATCTTGCCGGCGCGGCTGCCGCCACCCATACCCAGGTTCTTCATGGCGCCGCCAAAGCCGGCCTGCTCATGGCCCTTAAAGTGGGTGAGGCTGATCACGATATCGGCATCCATGAGCGCCTGACCGATCTTGGCCTCGTGCACGTACTCGCCGCCCTCGACCGGGACGAGCGCCTCGTCGGTGCCCTTGAGGCCGTCGGCGATGATGATCTGGCAACCCGTGGCATACGGGGTAAAGCCGTTCTGGTAGGCGGTGTCGATGTGCTCGAGCGCGTTTTTGCGACTACCCACATAGAGCGTATTGCAGTCGGTGAGGAAGGGCTTGCCGCCCAGCTCCTTCACGACATCCGCGACGGCGCGGGCGTAGTTGGGGCGCAAAAAGCTCAGGTTGCCCAGCTCGCCAAAGTGAATCTTGATGGCGACGAACTTGTTCTCGAAGTCGATCTGCTCAATACCGGCGTGACGAATGAGGCGCTTGAGCTTGTCGAGCTGGCTCTCGCGAGCATGCGTGCGCAGGTTGGTGAAGTACACCTTAGCGGGTGCTGCGGGTGCAGTTACGGTCATAGATATATCCCCTCGGTCTATATGGCGTTACAGACATAGAGGATGGTACCCATTGAAGTAGGGTCGAAGTCAAGCACAGCCACTCATTGGGGACAGACTTAAATGAGTGCTTGCCGCCCGGCCGGCGAATCGGCAAAGACTGTCCCCGATGACTACTCCTGCACTTTGAGGGCTTCGGCCAGGCTGACGCGCTTGATGGAGCGCGTGTGCAGCAGCGCCACGACCAGGTAGGTCGCAAAGCCAATGCCGACGCATGCAGCCATGGACCAAGCGGGCACGTAGATCTCGATATTGCCGTTGTAGGCGAGCAGCATCGAGCGGAAGATGGCCGTGAGCGAGCCAATAATGACCGGCAGGCTCAGCACGAGCGACGCCGCCACGCACAGCGTGATCGAGCGGATGTACAGATGCGAGATCTCGCTATCGCGATAGCCAAAGACTTTCATGTAGCTGATCGAACGGGCGCTGTGGTCGATCACCGCTTTGGTCAGCAGGTACATAAACAGCAGGAAGATAAACACCGCGAGCCCGATCATCATTCCGATCATTTTGCTCATCATGCCGATGAACTGGTCACCCACGGCGCGCATGTCGTCGGGCGTGGTGTCGCCGGCAAAGTAGCGCGCGTCGAGGTCGAGCTTCTCGTCGCTCACATAGCCGTTAAAGTAGGCGGCGTCGTTGTCGAACAGCTCGTTAAAGTCGTCGATACTCATATAGATGTTCATGTCCGACTTGGAGCCCCAGGCACAGTCCTTGCCCGCGTACTCAAAGGAATAATGCTCACCCTCGTACTTGTCGCTGAGCGTGACCTTCTGGCCCTCGCTCCAGCCAAACTTATCGAGCAGACCGCCGCCAAAGACGACGCGGCCATCGCCGATGTTGAGGCCCTTCCAGTAGCGCGAATCGGACGAGATGCCGTAGACAGAAATCGTCTCCTCGCCATTACCGTCGCCACGGTCGTACTGCAGCTGGTGAACGGCATATTTCTCGGCCTGCGCGATTGCGCCCGCGCCGTTGTCGGTCGTATTGACCGGGTGGATATCGTCGTTGTCAGTGTCGATCTTAGAGGCCTTGTCGATCAGATCGATGGCCTCATCGCGGTTGCAGCCGAGGGCATCGGCAAGATCGTCAAGGCGCGCGTAGAGCGCATCCTTCTTGTCCTGGACCTTGGCAAGCGCATCCTGCGCTGCGGCCAGGCTCTCGGCAGACGGAGATGCGGTCGCGGCATCGGCTGCCGTCTGCGCCGCATCGGCCGCGCCGTCAAGCTCGTCATCGGCATCCTGGGCGGCAGAAAGCAGCGCGCCGTCAACCGACTGCAAGCGCTCGAGTGCCGACCACTGCTCGCGCTCCTCGGTAGTGCCCTCGAGCTCCAGCGGCGCCTTGAGTGTGTACTGATGCTCGGCGACCAGGCTCGTCTCCAGGTTGTCCGCATAGTGCGTCATCGTGGGCAGGATCGCCAGGCCAAAGAGCAAAAGCAGCGACCCAAACGCGATGCCCACGAAGAGCGTGGCGAAGTTGCCCAGGTTGCGCAGGAAGACGCGCAGGCGGAAGCGGGAGACAAAGCCCATGCGTTCCGGCAGCTGCAGACCGCGCTTGGTACCCGACTTGCCACTCGCCTCGTGACGAAGGAACTGCAGCGGCGTCTTGCCCATTTTGCAGAGCAGACCCACCAGCGTGATGAGGATGAGCGCGGCGGCGGGGACCACAGCGCACTTCACAAAGATTTCCCAGCTCCAGTACACCTGGAAGAGCGGCAGACTGTACGAGCCGTAGTAAAGACCGCGCATGGGCTCGGTAAAGAACGCAACGCCGAGCACGGTGCCCAAAAGTGCCGCGAGCACGCCCACGATGGCGGGAAGCGCAAGGTAGTGCAGCACGATCTCGCGACGGCGATAGCCGCTGGCGAGCAGCGTGCCGATGATGGCGCTCTCCTCCTCGATGGTGGCGTCGGTAAGGACCACAAAGACGAACGCCATGATCACGATGATAATATTGAGCAGCGTCATCCACATCATGGAATCCCCGTCCACGTCATCGCGCGCATAGCCAATGCCCTGGTTGGAATCGGCATCGATAAGATCGTCGACGAGCGCATCGGCATCCACCAGTGCCTCGACCATATCCTGCTCGGCATCGGTGCGCTCGGCGGTTGAGAGGTCGCGGTCGTTAAAGGTAAAGGAGTACGTGTAGGCGGGCGCGCCGCCGGCATCCTCAAGCGCGGCGAAACCGGCATCGCTGACCTCGGCGACGCCATAGGTAATGGTGTTCACCGTAAAATCCGAATTGTTGAGGAACAGCGCCTGGCTATCGGGCTGCGTCATGATGCCGCAGATGGTGTAGGTGCGCCCCTCGAGCTCGACCTTATCACCCACGACGAGGTCGTTGTTGGTAGCAAAGACGCGGTCGATGGCCACCTCGTCGTCCGCTTTGGGCTGGCTGCCTTCGCAGTAGGACGCAATGTCGACCTTGGTGCGATGCGCATAGGTGCGCAGGGTGCGCTTGGTGCCGTCGTCGCCGGCCGCCTTTTTGATGATGGCGTCGATAGAGAAGTTCTTGTAGAACGTAACGCCGCCGACGTCGCCGGCTGCATCCTCGGCGGCCTTGAGCTGGTCTTTGGTAGCCTCGAAGGAGGTGGTCACGCGGCCGTCCTCGATCGTGTAGTCTTCGCGCATGTCATCAATGAGGCAGCCGATGGAATGCGCCGCGAGCAAAAAGCCCGAGGTAAGGGCGATGCTTCCGCACATAAGCAAAAAGATGCCCAGGTACTTGCCGATATTGCGGCGCAGCTCGCGCGGGAGACGTTTTGCGAGAGGTGTCATGGCGTCGCCTACCAATCGAGATCGGCGGCCGCAACGGGTGACTCGTTGAGCTCGTCCTCGACGATGCGGCCGTCGCGCAGGCGCAGCACGCGATTTGCCATGCGCGCGATGGCGGCATTGTGGGTGACAATGATGATGGTGCAGCCGTAGGTGCGGTTGACATCCTCCATGAGCCGCAAGATTTCCTTGGATGTCTTGTAGTCGAGCGCGCCCGTGGGCTCATCGCACAGCAGCAGGCCCGGATTTTTGACGAGCGCACGGCCGATGGCGCAGCGCTGCTGCTGGCCACCTGAGACCTGGCGCGGAAACTTGTTGCGGTGCTCGTAGAGGCCCAGCGAGCGCAGCAGATCGTCGACATTGAGCGGGTTTTTGGACAGGTGCGCCGTGACCTCGATGTTTTCCTTGATGGTAAGGTCGGGCACCAGGTTGTAGAACTGGAAGACAAAGCCCAGCTCGCGGCGTCGGTACTCGCCCAGATCGGCGGGCTTGAGCGCCGTGAGATCGCAGCCGTCCACCATGATGGAGCCGCCGTCGGCATCCTCCAAGCCGCCGATCAGGTTGAGAAAGGTCGACTTGCCCGAGCCCGAGGGCCCCAGCATGACGCAGATCTCGCCGCGGTTGATGGACGTGTCGATGCCGTCGAGTACCGTCAGGCGCGCATCGCCGTCGCCGTAGTGTTTCTTGAGTCCGTTGACCTGGACGTAGGCACGCTTTGTCGCCATGCTATCCCCCGTTGTTAGCCTTCTGCTACTTTTCTAGGCTAATAGTAAACCCGGGCGAACTATTTTTAAGCGACGTGCACGGCTTTTTTCCAACCTACTCATTGGGGACAGACTTAAATGAGTGAAATCGCTCATTTAAGTCTGTCCCCAATGAGTGGTCCCCAAGTGCCGACATATTGGGACAGTCCCTGCCAGCCCTGCCGGCGGATCGGCAAAGATTGTCCCCAATGACTAGGTGGCTAGACGCTGGATTTGTTGTGGGCGAGGGCTAGGCCTACGGCGGCGATGGCGGCGGCGAAGAGCACCGTGACGCCCAGGTCGCAGGCGATGTCGTCCAGCGCGGCAGACGTCAGGTCAGAGGTAAGCGCCTTGCCGATCGCGTCGTTCACCCAATACGTCGGCACAAAGTGCGCCACCGTCTGCACGGCCGAACCCATCAGCGACAGCGGCATCCAGGCGCCACCCAAAAACGTCATGAGCATGCCGAGTAAGTTGCCCACACCGTTGAGCAGCTCCTCGCGCGCACCCAGGCTCGACAGCATAAAGCCAACAGCCAGCGGCGTGCACGCCAGGGCAAACGTTGCCGCCAGCGCTAGGCACACGCGACCCACGCCGACCTCGGCAACCGCGCTGGCAAAGCCCACGACACCCATCATGCTCGACACGAGCCAGATGCAGACGGTGAGCACGGCGGCGGCCGCGAACACAGCGAGCGAGCGCTGGCGCTCAGAGACCGGGCTAGCATCCATGCGGCGCACGCGCTCGGGCTCGTTCATGCCCGAGAACACCAGCCCCACCGACACGATGACCGACGAGATAATCGCGTACGCGCCAAAGTTGAAGTACGACTCGAGAGTGACGGCGGCAGTCGAGTAAACCTTAACCTGCTCGATCTGGACCTCCGCGCGTTTTGCGGCGGCATGCTCGGCCGCCTTGGCGACGTCACCGTTAGAGGCAGCGGGTTCAAGCGCCGCCGCAGCGCCCGCAAGCGAGATCCAGCGCGAGGCCTCGGCAGACGAGAGCGCCGCCGCCATGGTGCCGGAACCGTAGGTCACGTCGAGCTTGGGCAGGGCCTCCCCCGCACGGGCGGCTGCAACAAGATCGTCCTCAAACCCCTCCGGGATAAAGAACACGCAATCGGCACTGCCCTTGGCGCTGTTGCTCTTGGCGAGCGCGTCCGCAAGGTCGTACGCGTCGTCGCCGATGCCCGTGACCAGGTCAAAGCGTGAGCCCAGGTGCTTGGTAAGCGCCCGCGAAAGGTCGCTATTGTCGCGGTCGACCACGATCACGTTGGTGTCGTAGGGCTTGTACTCGGTGAGCTGCGACGAGTTCCAGCTCACCGAAGCCGCGATGAATACGCCCATGAGCGAAATGAACACCGTATAGATGAGCAGGTAGAACGGGTGCGCGAGTGCCATGCGAAGCGCGGTCTTAAAGGTGCTCATAGCGGCTCCTTCCAAAGATCAGCGTAGCGGCGGCGACAAACACCAGGGCCATCAGGACGAGCGCGCCGGCGCGAACAGCGAAGGGCCCCAGGTCCTCAAAGAAATACAGGCGATTGAACATGTCGCAGATGAGCTTGACGGGGTTGAGCCAGCACTCGACCGGACAAGCGCGGGCGACGTCGTCGGCAAGCGCCATCGCCGGCTCGCCGTAGAGGCCGGCGAACAGGGCGCACGTGGTGGCAAAGCCCGTGAGGATGCCCGACTTGGATGCCTTGCCGCCCTTAACGGGAAGCGTGCCCACAAAAAGCCCCAGGCCCGTGGCGGCAAGCGCGGATGCAGCCCCGCCCAGCAGGCACAACCCCTCGCGCCCGCCAAAGTCGACGCCCACGACCAGGCGCACGTAGCCGATCGCAACCGCCATCGATGCAAAGGAAACCAGCCACGAGCCGACAAAAATGCCGGCCAGCGACGCCGTCTTGGAAAGACCGCCCACGCAGCGGCGCGCGCCGAGGCCGGACAGATTGGGCTGCAAATCGACGACGCTCAAGGCGGCAAACTCGGCAGACATCATCGCGACCAGGCCAAAAAGCGCGTAATAGTAGATGACCGTGCCATCGGGCGTGGCACGAGTCAGGCTCACGCGGCGGGTTCCGCCCTCGAGCGACAGAGCGCGCGCAACCGCCTCCGGGTCGGCGAGCGCCGCCGGGTCATCTTGAGCAATCTGGGCCATGAGCTCGGCATTTTGCGTATACGAGCTTGCCACCGTTTCAAGGATGCTGCGGTCGGTAAGCACCGACGAGGCGCGCGAGCTGTCGTAACTCGATAGCAGCGTGAGCCTGGGCGTGCCCGCGGCATCAACCGTATAGATGCCCGCGACCTCGCCGGCCTTGAGCGCTTTGCGCGCGGCAGCCAAGTCTTCGTACTCGCTCACATCGAGCAGCTGATCGTCGCTTGCCTTGGCAAGCGAAGCTGCCACGTCCTTAAAGGTCGAGGCATCCCAGGCCTCGTCCGCCACGACGGCAACCGGCACCGGGTCGACCGTGCCGTCGGAGCTGAGGTTCGCAAACATAAACATGAACATCGTGGAAAGCGCAATAGGAAAGAGAGCGCCCCAGACCCACGTGCTCGGCCGGCGCAGCAGCGTCTTGACCGTGGTGATGATGGTGTTGAACATGGCCGCCCCCTAGTCGCGCAGCTCGCGGCCGGTGATCTCGAGGAACACGTCGTTGAGGGTCGGCGGTTCGGAATAGATGCGGCCGAGCGGCACGTCATGCGAGCGCAGCGCATCGAGAATGTCCGTCAGGTTGTGCGGGCTCGCTTCGCACGAAAACGTGAGCTGTCCCGCCGTTGCCGAAAGGTCCAGAACGTGCGGCAGGCTTGCGACGGCACCGAGCGCCGCACTCGGAACCTCGCCGACCTCGATTACAATCTTCTCGCCCATCTGAATCATGCGCTTGAGCTCGTCGTTAGTGCCCTGCGCCAGCACGCGGCCGCCGTCCATGATCATGATGCGGCTGCAGATCTGCTCGACTTCCTCCATGTAATGGCTGGTATACACCACCGTGGCGCCCTCGTCGCGCAGGCGGCAGATGCCCTCCAGGATGGCGTTGCGGCTTTGCGGGTCGACCGCCACCGTGGGTTCGTCAAAAAAGATGAGCTCGGGCTTGTGCGCGATGCCGCAGGCAATGTTGAGACGACGCGCCAGGCCGCCCGAGAGCTTGCCGGGGCGGAACTTGGTAAAGTCGCCCAGGCCGACAAAGTCGATCGCCTCGTCCACCAGCGCGCGGCGGCGCTTGCGGTCGTTGACGTAGAGACTGCAGAAATAGTCGATGTTCTCGCGCACGGTGAGCTCGTCGAACACCGCCACCTGCTGCGGCACCACACCGATGCGGCGCTTGAGGTCGTAGCGGGCGGGCGTCATGCGCTCGCCGAACAGCTCGATGGCGCCCTTGTCGTAGGCGAGCAGCTGCAGGATGCAGTTGATGGACGTGGTCTTGCCCGAGCCGTTGGGGCCCAGCAGGCCAAAGATCTCGCCGGGGGCGATGCTCAGATTAAAGTGGTCGAGCGCAATAAGATCGTCGTAGCGCTTGACGAGATTTTCGACGTGGACGATGTCTGTCATGAGGCGGCCCTTCTGTTGCTTGCGGCCCGGTACGATTGCATCATCGCAGGAGCTGACGGCGCGCACCAGTGAGCTTTGTCACGAGTGCGGGGCGGTCGCGTAGCCTGCTGACGCGACCGCCCCGCCGCGTGGGAGGAATGTCACGGTTGCTTTGAGTGGTGCCTCCCCCGTGCGCGGCATCGCGTACAATACCCGTATGAACAGGCTATTCGACAAATCGATCGTGCTGGCGTGCTGCATCGCAGCCGCCACGGGCCTTGCTGTGGATGCTCGCCTGGTCGCGGCGTTTTGCCTTGGCGTTGTCATCGCCGCACTGGCCGAGGTCGCGCAGGGAGAACGCGCCCGTCGCGCCAGCGAGGCCGGCAGCTACGCCTACGTCATCGCGGCTGTCTTCGTGCCGCCGTTTGTGCCGTTCGTACCTCTCGCCCTCTATGACATCGCGCGGCGCGTGCGCCGTGAACGCATCTGGCCCGCGCTGGCGATTGGCTCCGTGTTTGCCTGCGCACTTGCCACGGACCTTCGCTGCGGCGCGCTCACCACCCGAACGCTGTTGCTAACCGCCATCCTTTCGGTCGCCGCCACGTTGCTGTCGCTGCGCACCGCGCAGCTGGAGCGCGAACAGGAACGCATGCGTCGCACCCGCGACAAGCTGCAAGAGCGCGCCCTGGCACTCGAGGCACGCAACCGCGACCTCGCCGACCGCCAGGACTACGAAGTCGAGCTCGCGACGCTCGCCGAACGTGCCCGCATCGCGCGCGAAATCCACGATAACGTGGGCCACCAGCTCACGCGCGCTTCGCTTCAAACCGAAGCCCTGCGCGTGGTCCATGCCAACGAGCCCGGCGTTGCCGCCGATTTCGCCGACGTCAAATACACCGTTGACGAGGCGCTCCAGCTCGTGCGCGCCAGCGTCCACGCGCTCAACGACAATGCGACCAACCTCTCCGTGCAGCTCGAACGCATCGTTGAAGGCGCGCGCTCGGACAGCGGTCCGCAGATTGAGCTTGAGGTTTTGGCCGAGCATGCGCCCGCCAACGTCGCCAACTGCTTTGCGGCGGTGCTGCGCGAGGCGCTTTCCAACGCCATGCGCCACGCCCATGCCAAAACCATTACCGTGCGGTGCATGGAGCATCCGTCGTTTTACCAGCTCATCGTTACCGATGATGGCGCAGACGCGACCCCGGCGAGCAGCAGCAACGTCGCAGAAGGCATGGGGCTCGTCTCCATGCGCGAGCGCGTCGAGGCGCTTGGCGGAACCTTCACCGCCGGCCTGCGCGCCGGCGCCCCCGGCTGGCGCGTGTTTGCCGCCGTCCCCAAACAGCAAGGAGATGACGCCCGATGAGGCTCATAGTTGTCGACGACGACCGCTTGGTAGTCGATTCGCTCAAGATTATCCTGGGCGCCCAGCCGCAGATCGAAGTGGTGGGCACCGGAGCCGACGGCAACGACGCGGTGGCACTCTACGCCGAGCACGCGCCCGATATCGCGCTGCTCGACATTCAGATGCCGGAGCGCGACGGCCTTTCGGCGGCGGGCGAAATCCTTGAGCGCGACCCTTCGGCGCGCGTGGTGTTTCTGACGACATTCTCGGATGACGAGTACATTGTGTCGGCGCTCAAACTGGGCGCCCGCGGCTACTTGATTAAAACCGATGTCGCCGTCATTCCTCCGGCGTTGGCGCAAGTCATGGACGGCAAACGCGTGCTCGAGGGTAAGGCGATCGAAGATATCAACTTTGATGGGACGGGCGTCGATGCCGGCACGACCCGCCGGCCCGCGGCCTTCGCCAGCCTAACCGACCGCGAGTTCGAAGTCGCCGAGCTCATCGCCCGCGGTCTCGATAACAAGGAAATCGCCGCCACCGCCTATATGGGCGAAGGCACGGTGCGCAACCACATCAGCTCGATCCTTGCCAAAATGGGTCTGCGCAACCGCACCCAAATCGCCATCGCCTACCTGCGAGGGTAATTACCCAACGGCCAACCGCCCCGGCATAGCAAAATGGCTGCTACCGATTTAATACCATTTCAAAACTATGCCGGTTTCCGGGGCTGAGTCACGAGTCCCCAACCATGCCGATATTCGTGAAAATAAAACCGCAGGTAGACGAGCCGTCATTTTGCAGAAAACGCGGGTATGGATGGGAGTCCTGAGTTTAGCCCCGAAAACGGCATGGTTCTGTTTGAACGGTCCTGCGCGAACGCACCCACCAGCCGCGTGGGGCCAAAAATGATTCGTTTTCCTCCGTCCCCGGGGGATCATTTGGCGGCGCCAACCACGAAATCGGCCCATCTACTACGTTTGACTCGATACCCCCAACCATACCCCCGTTTTCCAGAAAATCGCAGGCGTTCTACCTGCGGTTTTGTTTTCGCTTTTTTGGCATGGTTGGGGGTAAGGGGATAAACGTAGTAGATGGGCC
>CAJJZM010000003.1:0-49410 GCA_905197595.1 uncultured Collinsella sp. | reverse complement strand
GTCGAGCGCTTCTTCGAGCGCCTGTCCAAGCGTAGGGGAGTGGGCTGAACTTTTTAAGCTTGCCGACAAGACGATCTGCATGCCCATCTCGGAGGGCGTATCGGGAAGCTACAATGCCGCGGCCACCGCACGTGACATGGTGCTTGCCGAGGAGCCCAACCGCCAGATTCATTTGGTCAACTCACGAGCCGCAGGTGGCAAAATGGATCTGATCTTCCTGCTGTTCGACCGCTATCTTGCAAGCAACCCGGATACCTCCTTTGAGGACGCCTGCGCCTACTTCGATAGCTTGGAGCAGAACAGCAAGATCCTCTTTAGTTTGTGCAATTACGAAAATCTCGCCAAGGCCGGACGTATCCCTAAGGCGGCCGGAGTTATTGCCAACAAGCTCAATATCCGCATTTTGGGCACGGCGAGCGAAGCGGGCAAAATTGAACTCGTTGGGCACACGCGTGGCGAAAAGAAGATGCTCACCAAGATTGTCGATACTATGGAGGCCGAAGGCTTTACCGGCGGCGAGGTCATCATCGATCACGTTGAGAACGAAGCTGGAGCCCAGGCGCTTGCTGACCGCATAGTCGAGCATTGGCCCGGCTCAAAGACGATTATCATGCCCTGCAACGGGCTAGATTCATACTATGCCGAGATGCACGGCCTCATCATCGGCTACGGCATGGGCGTGGCTTCGGGCCGATAATGTCCAACTAGACAAACATACGGGCGGGATAAGGGGCCAGCGGCTCTTTATCCCGCCCGTCTTATACCTCGGTTAGCTATTAAACCCATTGAACTTGAGATAGCTCATCAAGTACGCCTTCGATACGAAAGACGAAACCGCACTGCGTACGAGCAGCGATTCGCGCGTAACCTGATGTGCGGTATCGGGCACGGGAGTCTGCTCGACGGAAAACGCCGCACGAATCGATGCCTCAAGTTGATCGACTACATAATCGAAGGCCGTCGGAGCATCGTAGCTCAAGCGCTGAATATTAAAGAGCGCCTGAACCGCAGCGATGGGCAGCACCTGCTTAAAGATGCAAATGGCGATGAGACGCGCAATCTGCTCACGGCCATACTGCTTTTTAACCGGAGCAGGGACGAGGCCGACCTTCACGTAGTTATTGATCATCGATGGCGTGATAACTGGCTGCTCAACGCAAATCGAAAGCGGCTCCATCCACAGCGCGACATATTCAATAACCTGATCGCGATAGAGCGTTACGTTGGGCAGCTGGTCATAGCGTGGCAGGCTCAACGCGTTGAGTTTACCCACCATATCGGACTGAATAAATGCATCGGGCAGCACAGTGGGCTGAATATCCTCAGGCTTAATGCTGACCGACGAATCGGACATCGGAATAACGTGTTTAACGTGGTTCATAAGGTTCCTCCGTTCATTTTCTATATTGTATTCTACGTTATCTAGTTTTGCATACCACATAGCAGACAAGAAAATTGGTGGGACAACGCACTGATGCATCGTCCCACCATTTAGTTAATTGATAACAACCTTACATAAGATATATTATCGTACTTATCCACGAAGAAATGCGTATGCGCTGGTTGCCGCTATGGCTCCATCAGAAACGGCGGTCACAACCTGGCGTAAGCGCTTGGAACGGATATCGCCAGCGGCAAATAGACCTGGCGTGCTGGTCGCCATGGATTCATCAGTCAGAATGCCGCCATCAGGCGCCAGATCGACTAGATGCTCAACAAGCTCGGTATGGGGTTGCGTCCCGGTAAAGACAAAGATGCCAAACGAGCCGGGCTCAAATGACTCGGTATGAGTCTCACCGGATGCATTGTCCTTAAAGGTGATCGTCGTTGGCATAGCTTCGCCCGAGAGCTCCACAATACTAGTTTGGTACCTAACTGTAATATTGTCTTTTTCGAGCACCTTCTGAACAACACCATCAGGCGCACGAAACTGGTCGCGGCGTAGCACAATGGTCACACTGCTGGCAATGTCTGACAGGAACAGCGCCTCTTCGCATGCCGAATTGCCACCGCCGATTACAAAGACCTGCTTGCCGCGGAAAAACATGCCGTCACATGTTGCGCAATATGAAACGCCACGACCGCGATACGTATCCTCGCCTGCGAAACCTGCCGGACGCGGCGTGGCACCCATGCAAGCGATAACGCTCGAGGCCAGTGTATCGCCCATATCGTGATGCACCGTAAACAACGCTGCATCGGCATCGTAATCGATACCCGTAACCATGCTCCATGTAACCTGTGCTCCCAGGCCCTCTGCATGCTGCTGAAAACGCTCGCCGAGTTCGGCGCCACTCAAGAGCGGAATACCCGGATAGTTCTCGACCTCATTGGTTGTGGCAATCTGCCCTCCCGACATGCCCTGTTCAATCACGGTCGTCGTTAGGTTGGCACGCGCAGCATAAATGGCGGCAGCATAGCCCGCGGGGCCGCCACCGATAATCGCAACATCGATCGGCTTATCGGTAGTCATGAAGCGTCCTTTCGTCGAAACGTTGTCGCTCTTTGCGCTCGTACCCAAATTTACGTGAACGTGACACTCATGCACTACAATGATAAATCCGTATTACAAAGCTGAAGGGGAGTTATCGATGGACCAGGCGCAGACGAGTGACGACGCTCCCCTGCTCACGCACAGCGCTCCCCAATCGGAGCAAACCACGCTCCCGGCTCAACAAAAACCTCTCGTGACCATCGTGCACGCCTCCGTTGGCTCGGGCCACAAGGCCGCCGCAAATGCGATAGCGCAGGCATTCGACCTCATCCGCGGCACCAAAGGCATCCCCGAGGATATTGAGATTGAAGTGCTCGATATCCTTGATTTGAACGTATTAAATTCGACGGCAATAAGACCGCGGCTTCTTTTACGGGAGCCACGCGCCCCATTTACGACCTGACCTGGCGATATACGCTTACGGGACATCTTCTCTGGGGTGGCGGAACGGCATGGTCGCGAATTATGTTCCCCGCCTTCAACGAATATATTCGTAGCCGCAGGCCCATAGCCGTGGTTGCAACGCACATCACAGCAGCCAATGTTGCCGTGGGCGCCCGCGTAATTACGGGTATCGATTATCCGGTCATCTGCGTACCGACCGACTACGAAGTCGAGGGATGGTGGCCCCACAAGGATACTGATTTATTCTGTGTTGCCAACGAATTTATGGCCGAAACGCTGCGTCCGCGCAAGGTGCTCGAGACAAAGATTCGCATTACCGGCATTCCTATTCGCGCCGGATTCGACACGGATTACGATCGCGAGGAAGAGCTAGCTAAGTTCAACCTCCCCACCGACAAGACCGTCGTGCTGGTAATGGCCGGTGCCAGCTTGCCTCAACCGTACGTTCGCTTTCGCGCGGAGATGGACCGCACCCTCCCCTTCCTACGCAGCTTCGAAGACATGCACTTTGTCTTTTTGCCGGGCAAAGACACCGAATATGCCACCCGCCTCAAAACGCTCTTCGACGCCATGAAGCTCGAAAACGTCACGGTTCTGGACTATGTCGATGATATGGCAGCGCTTATGCACGGCTGCGACCTGGCAATTCTCAAATCGGGCGGACTCACCGTCACCGAATGCCTGTGCGCACACCTGCCGATGATCCTGCTGGGCAAGTCCTATGGCCAGGAAAAGGCCAACACCACCATGCTCACCGGCATGGGCGCCAGCATGCATGTCACCACCGCACGAGAACTCATCGTAACCCTGCGCCACCTGCACGACCATCCCGAATCACTCAAAGCGCTACTCATCAACGGCGAAGTTCTACGCCGCCCCCACGCAGCCGAAGACATAGCCATCGCAACCATGGAGCTCGTAGGCAAACCCCAAAAGCGCAAAAGAGCCTTCTGCCGCTTCTACTGGGGCGGAAAACCTGCGCATATCCGCTAGTCGAATGTCCGCCGTTCTGCCGGAGCCGCCCATATATCATTCCATGCTCAAACATTCTCGCTTCGCTGCGCTCGCTGCGAAACTGCGCGTGGAACGATATGGGTGAGCCCCGAACGGGAGGCTTCTTGCTTGTAACAATATTATTCTTACTGGTTAGTTGATACGACAAAGGAACAGTTCCTTTGTCGTATCAACTAACTGTTATTAGATTATTTGTTTCTACCTTCGCAGGCTCTAACTGGGGCGAACCCGGCGTAGCCGCTAGCAAGTAAACGTAGCTCACCCGTGGGAGACCCCTATATATCGTTCCACGCGCAGTTTCGCAGCGCAGCGAGAATGTTTGAGCATGGAATGATATATAGGGGGCCTCCCACGGGTGAGCGGACATTACAATACGCCGCTAGAACCGAAACCGCCGGCTCCTCGGTCGGTTTCGTCTAGTTCTTCTACTTCTACGAGGTTGACCGTAGGGACTTCTTGAATGACAAGCTGGGCGATGCGGTCGCCTTTGTTGATTTGGATGTTGTTCGTGGGGTCTAAGTTAATGAGGATGACTTTGAGCTCTCCTCGGTAGTGGGCGTCGATGAGGCCCGGCGTGTTGACTATAGACAGGCCTTGCTTGATAGCCAGGCCGCTGCGGGGCTGGACGAAGCCGGCGTAGCCGTCGGGCAGGGCGATAGCTAGGCCCGTGGAGACCAGACGACGCTCAAAGGGCTTCAGAGTGCAATCCTCGTTGGAACGCAGATCCAAGCCGGCATCGGTGGGATGGGCGTATTTGGGAAGCTCGACAGTGGAGTCGAGACGCTTTACGTTGACGGTAATGTTGGACATGAAATCACCTTAGCTTGTCGAGCTCTTGCAGAAACTCATCGACGTCTTTGAAATCGCGGTAGACCGAGGCAAAGCGGATGTACGCCACCTTGTCGATCTTAGCCAAGCGCTTGAGCACCATGTCACCTAACTCATGGGACGTGACGGCCGTCAGCGTGCGAGAACGCAGCTCGACCTCGATGTCGTCGATAATCTCATTGAGCTTCTTAGTGTCGATATCGCGCTTGATGGTGGCGCGCATCAAGCCGACAAGAAGCTTATTGCGATCGAACCGCTGCTTAGTTCCATCTGACTTAATGACCTCGATAGGGTCCTCGCATCGCTCAAACGTTGTAAAGCGGTAGTTACACGAGCAACATTCGCGACGGCGCTTAATGGTGTTATTTGACTCCTGCATACGGGAATCAACGACGCGGGTATGTGCCTTGCCGCATTTGGGACAGCGCATGGTACCTCCTCTTAAACGATAACAAGGGTACCATGCGCAGCGCGATAATGATTACGAACGAGCAGGAACCTTAAGATGCGCACCGGCGGCGAGCGAACCATGCTCCAGATGATTGACGCTACGGATCATGTCGGAAGTCTCTTGCGTGGAAAGGCCTTCGATTGGATATTCTTCGGCAATCGACCAAAGAGAATCGCCAGGCTGAACGCGAATGGTCTCGTAGGTAATGTTGGAAACGGACTCGGCATACGCGGCGTGACGAGCGCTAAAGACCGACATAGCGAGGACAAAGAAGAGCGTAAGCGCAACGGCGACGGCGACAATCGTCGGAACCTTCAGGGCAACGCGGGCCGGCGCGACTACAGCCTGCTGATTGCGCGCAGGCTTTACGGTCAAAGGCTGAAAGCCGGAGCGGCCACCCTGAACAACCGTAAAAGTGGGTTCTGCAGCCGTCTCGAGCTTAAGGGCGAGGTTTCCCTGGACCATATTCGTTACGTTCATCATGTTCTCCTCTCGCGTGTTTTGCTGAGAACAGTTTTATCAAGCCGCGCGGACAAAAATGTCTAGCGCGAGAACGAATGTTCGGTTATTATTATCTTCGAACAGTTGTTCCTGTCAAGCAAAATTCGAACATTTGTTTGACATGGGTAGAGAGGATGCCCTGATGGCTCGCAAAATTACCAAGCGTCAGCAGCAAATTTACGACTTCATCAAGGAATATCAGCAGGAGAAGGGTTATCCGCCCAGCGTGCGCGAGATGGCTTCTGCCGTGGGCCTTTCCTCCCCCAGCACCGTGCACGCCCATCTCTCTGCCCTGGAGGCGCGCGGGCTACTCAAGCGCGATGCCACCAAACCGCGCGCCCTGGAACTCTTTAACGAGGATGGCTCCTCTGTCTCAATTTCCAAATCTGACGAGCCCACCGCACCTCGCGGAACGGTCTCGCTACCGCTCGTTGGTCGCGTCGCGGCTGGGATTCCCATTCTGGCAGAGCAGAATATCGAAGACACGTTTACTATCCCGACCGAAATCGCCACTGATCAGGGTTCCTTTATCCTTGAGGTGCATGGGAGCTCAATGATCAATGTCGGCATCTTCAATGGCGATTACATCATCGTCCGTGAACAAAAGAGTGCCATGAACGGCGAAATTGTCGTGGCCATGATTGATGGTTCGGCGACCGTCAAGACGTTCTACAAGGAGCAGGGGCGTGTGCGCTTGCAGCCCGAGAACGACACCATGGAACCTATCTATGCAACGAATCCCGTTATCCTGGGCAAAGTCGTCGGCTTGATGCGCCGGTTCTCGTAATGCAAAAACGCATAACCATCTTTGATACCGTCCGCGGGTTTACGATGATTTCTATGGCAGGTTTTCACGCTTGCTATGATCTCGCCTACCTGTACGGCTGGGATATGCCTTGGTTTACCCAGACTGTCTTTCAGGACGTCTGGCGCGCCAGCATCAGCTGGGTATTTTTGTTTATCGCGGGTTGGATGTGCACGCTCTCACGCAACAATGCCAAACGAGCGGCTAAGTACGCTGCCGCAGCTTTGGTCGTCTGGATCGCAACAACGCTCGTATCGGTCGACGATTCAGTGAACTTTGGCATCATTTATTGCATGGCGGTGTGCACCGCGGTGGTTGCGTTCACCCGTCCGTTACTCCAAAAATTACCGGGCTCATGGGGCATCGCAGCGTGCCTTGTTCTTTTTGCCCTAACCTGGGGCATTCCAAAGGCGGTCTACCCACTCCCCTACCTGGCATGGCTTGGATTCCCAGGCCCGGGTTTTGTTTCGGGAGATTACTATCCGCTCATACCGTTTGTCTTTATGTACCTTACCGGCTTTTTTGCTGCCCAGGCAGCACAAGCATCAAGTCTCGAAGCGCCAGCATGGGCATACGCCAATCCTATCCCGGCGCTCGCAGTCCTGGGTCGGCATGCCTTACCGTTCTACCTGCTCCATCAGCCAGTCATTCTAGGCGTGCTAGAAATCGTTTATTCCGTACGATAGCGCTCGAGCCGCGGTGCAATACGAGCCGGCAACTTCGCCACAATGCGAACGCCGTCCTCGAGATATTCCTCATGCAGAAGGGTTCCCTGCTCATGCACCAGCGTGATGAGAGCGCCCTCGCGATACGGGATATCAGCGGAGAGCAACACATCGGTGGCAGCTGCCTCGCGAGCAATGCGATCGACGAGATCGTCGAGCCCCTCGCCCGTTTGGGCCGAGAACAGAACGGCCTCCGGATAGCGACGACGGAAACTCAATCGATCGACGCTATCGAGAAGATCGATTTTATTGAATACGGTCAGCGTTAAACGCTCTCCGGCGCCGATCCCATCAAGCACGCGGTCGACAGCCTCCAGCTGCCGCTCATAGTCCTCGTCAGACGCATCTACGACTTTGAGAATTAGATCGGCACCCAAAACCTCGGACAGCGTCGATTTAAAGGCATCGACCAGACCATGCGGCAGCTTTTGAATAAAGCCGACGGTATCGGTAATCGTCATGCCGCGACCGCCGGGCAGACGATACGAACGCGTCGTCGGGTCGAGCGTAGCAAACAGCTTGTCCTGCGAAAGTACCGTAGAGCCGGTCAGACGATTGAGCAACGTCGATTTACCGGCATTGGTATAACCGGCCAACGCGACGCGAAACGCCGGTGACTCAATGCGACTCTTGGATTGAACATCGCGACGCTGTTCAACCTGCTTGAGCTCACGACGAAGCGCAGCGATCTTATTACGAATAAGGCGACGGTCGACCTCGAGCTGACTTTCGCCCTGACCAAAACGTGAGCCGATGCCGCCGCGCGTCTGCTCCTTGGCGAGATGGCTCCACATGCCACGCAGGCGAGGCAACAAATATTGAAGCTGTGCCAGCTGTACCTGCAGGCGTCCCTCACGCGTCTGAGCATGCAGGCCAAAGATATCCAGGATCAGTGCTGTACGATCGATAATCTTTACCGGCTCGCCCACAGCTTTCTCCAAATAGGATTGCTGCGAGGGCGTCAGGTCGTCGTCAAAAATAACGACATCGGCATCCATGCGATGCACCAGGCCGCACAGCTCTTCTACCTTGCCGGAACCGATAAACGATTTAGGATACGGCTTTACCAAACGCTGCGACAAGCGTGCCACGCACTGAGCACCAGCTGTGTGGGCAAGACGCTCCAGCTCATCAAGCGAGCGATCGAGCGGCCATGCATTGTCGCGCCACTCAACACCAACTAAAATGGCACGCTCGGGCTCGGGTGCCGTGGGAACAAGGGGGAAACGGGCCATTAGGCAGCCTCAATACGATGCAGGATATCCTCAACGACCTCATCGATCGTACATTCATCCATATCAAACCACACGATACGGTCATCGCGCTTAAACCACGAAAGCTGACGCTTGGCATAACGACGCGAACGCATCTTAATGAGTTCGCGAGCCTCATCCATGCTCATCACGCCATTGAAAGCATCAATGATCTCTTTATAGCCAATTGCCTGCATCGACGTCAGGGCATCTCCCAGCCCCTGGCCCATAAGACCGCGGACCTCATCGACAAGACCCTGCTCAAACATCAGATCGACGCGCTGGTTAATGCGCTCGTAGAGCACCTCGCGATTACGCGTCAGACCAAACCATAGGGCATGATAATGCTCGTGCGGAACACTAAACTGCGACTTTTGCTGCGCATAGGAGACGCCATCATCATGCATCTCGAGCGCACGAATCACACGGCGCACGTTATGGGGATGAATAACAGCAGCCGATTCTGGATCGCGCTCGGCAAGCAAGGCATGCAGTTCTTCCTCGCCAATACGCTCGGCAAGCTCCTGATAGCCCGCACGACGATCGTCCTCAAGTTCTCCCGAGGGAAAGTCCATCTCATCGAGGGCGGCCTTGAGATACAGGCCTGTACCCCCGCAAAACACCGGAAGACGTCCTGACCCGAGCAGACGATCAACATGCGCGCGAGCGTCGACCTGGTAAAGCGCCGCAGAGTACGCCACACCCGGCTCTACAATGTCGACGAGACGCAGCGGCGCCGTACACTCATTGGGCGCCATCTTTGCGGTGCCGATGTCCATGCCGCGATAGATTTGCATCGCATCGCACGACAGCACTTCGGACGAAAGACGAGCGGCCAAACGGTCGGCAACATCACTCTTACCAACCGCCGTCGGACCGACGATCGCAACGGCGGAAAGACCTGCCCCGGGAGAAACCATTAGCGCGGCTCGCCCACAACGGAGCCGGACAAATACCAGGTCTTGGCAACGTCAACGTCAACATCAACGATCTTGCCAACAAGCTGATCGATGCTGTAACCCTCGGGGATAGGCGCATGCACGGTCTGATTCTTGGGACTCTTGCCCAGCAGGACCGCGTCGTTCTTTTTACTCGTTCCCTCAATGAGCGCCGGCACCACAGTATGAAGCTCGCCCTGGTTATACTCGTGTGCCGTGGTCTCGATAACCTTAACCAGGCGGTTGAAACGCTCGAGAATAACCTCATGCGGCGTAGGATCGTCAATCTCGGCGGCCGGGGTACCGGCGCGCTTGGAATAGATGAAGGTATAGGCCTGAGCATAGCGGACCGTCTCAGCAAGTGAGAGCGTCTGCTCAAAGTCTTCTTCAGTCTCGCCCGGGAAGCCAACGATAATGTCGGTCGAGAGCGCGATATCGGGCATGCGGTTGCGAATGCGATCGACAAGGCCCAGATAGTCCTCGCGTGTATAACGGCGATTCATCTCTTTGAGGATCCGTGTCGAACCTGACTGGACAGCCAAGTGCAGCTGCGGCATAACGGCAGGCGTCTCGGCCATGGCGTCGATGGTCTCGGGCAGCAGGTCCTTGGGATGTGAAGATGTAAAGAAGATGCGCTCCACACCCGTATCGCCTACGGCGCGCAGCAAATCGGCAAAACGCGGCTTGCCAAACAGATCGCGACCATATGAGTTAACGTTTTGGCCCAACAGTGTGATCTCGCGCACGCCCTGGCGCACCAAACCGGTCACCTCGTCGACAATCTCCTCGAAGGGGCGGCTCTTTTCGCGACCGCGCACGTACGGCACGATGCAGTAGGTGCAGAAATTATTGCAGCCCGTCATGATGGGCACCCAGGCGTGATACTGGGTCTCGCGATGCCACGGCATGCTCATGGCATCCGTATCCTCATGCTCATTGGTGCGGATATGACGCTTGCCGTCAAGGAACGCCTCGGCAATGAGCTCGGCCACATGTGCGATAGAATGCGTGCCAAAGATGACATTGACGTTATCGACGTTGGTGAGCAGGCCCTCGCCATCACGCTGCGCGATGCAGCCGCCCACGGCAACCACACGCTTGCCCGAAGGCGAAGGCGACAGGCTTTTGCAGGAATTGCACTGACCGTACAGGCGAGTATCGGCGGCCTCACGCACACAGCATGTCATGAAGACAACGATATCGGCATGCTCGGGATCGAGCGCCATGAGGCAACCATACGAATCGAGCAGACCGCTCACGCGCTCGGAATCGTGCTGATTCATCTGGCAGCCAAAGGTGCGGATAAAGTAGGTTTTACCGGCAAGAATATCGCGTACGGAACGCTGGTCCATGTGCATAAGTCCTAACGATGGGGGGCGAAGCGAGGCAATCAGAAGCTATGCTACAGGCTTAACATCATCCATGACGACGTTATCCATAGCAGCTCGATTGATCTGGTGAACGTAGATAGAAAGGCGGATGGCCGTGCGCGACTCCCCGTTAATGAGAATGTCGGAGAACACAGGCGCGCAGGAAATATCAAAACCGGTTGGAATCAAAAAACCGCGCGCGATAGCCACGGCCTTAATGGCCTGGTTGACTGCACCGGCGCCGACACACTGAATGTTGACGGGTACACCATCCTTGACCATGCCGGCGATGGCGCCGGCAACGGACGCGGGCGATGATTTGCTTGATACCTTCAGGCAATCCATGAAGAAACTCCTGCGATTAAAAGTACGTTTTAACTGCAATAACTGTATCGTACCGAGTGGACTCGGTAAAGGCACTATTCCTCTTTGGCAAGATCAAAGGTCACGGTGATTCGATCACGCGAAACGCGAATCTTTGGGTCGCCGCAAAGGTTGAGATAGTACCGGGCAGCAAGGTCATTAAAGTCGCGCTCCACAGCGCGCGAAA
This sequence comes from uncultured Collinsella sp., assembly GCA_905197595.1. Taxonomy (GTDB): domain Bacteria; phylum Actinomycetota; class Coriobacteriia; order Coriobacteriales; family Coriobacteriaceae; genus Collinsella. The sequence continues at coordinate 38,076 of CAJJZM010000003.1, read as the reverse complement.
ACTGTGCCATGTCATCCTTGGCAATACGTAGCCCACGACGATCCTTCGCGAGATCGACAGGAGCCGGCGCATGCGAGGATGAGTCACGCTCGCGCAGCAGACGCGCGGTCACACCGCGAACGGGCTTAATCTGCCCTGCCAAAATGCGATGGGCCGTACGCTCGGACATCTCAAGACCCAAACCCGAACAGATACGGATAAAGTCCTCGGCATCGGAGGCAAGGCCTAAACGATCGACAACCGGAAGCTCGCTCTCGTCATCAATGAACAGGAGACGAGACGTATCGAGCCGACTTGACGCCTGAGCATAAAGGGTCGCGGCAATCTCGGACGGAGAGCCCAGATAGACATCGCAACCACGCAACTCCTCGAGCGCAAACTCACAAGCAGCGCGAATAATATTATGCGGACCGCGAGCACAGACATAACGCCCGTCCTCATCCTTGACGGCTTGGGGCCAGCTGGACTGATCGGCACGCTCACTGAGGCGATCGGCTGCGACGTTCACCTTAAAGGCTGAGCCAAGATCGACACCGGACGTGACCACGCGGGCCTCGTCGGTGTTCTGCTTGATCGAAAACAATGCCATGCCACGACCGTGAACGCCCCAACGGTCCATCTTCATGCTCTCGAGCTTGGAGGTAACGCGGGCATCGAAGATTCGCTCTTGCATGTCCTGCGGAACGCCCGAACCGTTATCCAGAAAGACAAGCGTGCGGACGCCATCTTCCTTGGTCGTGGCGAGATAGACCTTGTCGGCGCCAGCATCGCGAGCATTACGGAGCATTTCGATGACGATATCCTCGACATGCTGAATGTCGTGCTTTGCCTGGCGCCGCTCGGCCTCCGAAACGCGGAGGCGGACATACCCCTCGCCAAGGTTCTCCTCGACGCGAAGGTTGCCCTCCCCCGACATCGACGCGATAAATGAGATGAGCTCGTTCGCGTCGCTCATGTTATTTAGCGATATCGACAGCGCGGCTCTCGCGAATCACGACGACGCGCACCTGACCGGGATACTCCATCTCTTCCTCGATCTGATGGGCGATATCGTGAGCCAGGACCGTGGACTGGGCATCGGAGATCTTGTCCGGCTGAACCATGACGTGGACCTCGCGACCAGCCTGCATGGCATAGGTACGCTCGACGCCGTCATGGGAGTTGGCAATCTCCTCGAGCTTCTCAAGACGCTTGATGTAGTTCTCGGCAGACTCGCGACGGGCGCCGGGGCGAGAAGCGGAGACGGCATCGGCGGCCTGTACCAGGACATCGAGCACCGTGTTGGGGTCGACGTCGGCATGGTGAGCCTCGATAGCGTGGACGATAACGGGCTTCTCACCATAACGGCGGGCAAGCTCGGCGCCGATAACGGCATGCGGGCCCTCGACGTCGTGGTCGATTGCCTTGCCCAGGTCGTGCAGGAGGCCGGCACGCTTGGCGGTCACAACATCCAGGCCAAGCTCGGAAGCCATCACACCGCACAGATCAGAGACCTCGAGGGAATGCTGAAGCACGTTCTGGCCAAACGAGGTACGGTAGCGCAGGGCACCAAGGGTCTTGACGATCTCGGGGTGCAGGTCGTGGATGCCAGTATCGAAGGCAGCCTGCTCGCCAGCCTCGCGCACGCGCTGCTGAACCAGGTCGGCAGCCTTGTGATACATCTCCTCGATGCGGGCAGGGTGAATGCGGCCGTCGGCGATGAGGTTCTCGAGGGCGACACGGGCGGTCTCACGACGGACCGGGTCGAAGCTCGAAAGAACGACGGTCTCGGGCGTGTCGTCGATCACGAGGTTGACGCCGGAAACCTGCTCGAAGGTCCGGATGTTGCGACCCTCGCGACCGATGATACGGCCCTTGAGGTCATCAGAGGGAATGTGCACGGAGGTAACGGTGACCTCGGCAGTGTGGTCAGCAGCGCAGCGCTGAATCGCCAGGGACAGAATCTCCTGGGCGGTCTTGTGGCACTCGGCGCGAACCTGCTGCTCGGACTCGCGAATGATCGTGGCAGCCTCGTGGGTGACCTCGCCACGAACCTTATCGAGGAGCTCCTTGTGGGCGTCCTCGCGGGTAAGGTCGGCGATACGCTCGAGCTCGGAGGTCTGCTTTGCGCAAAGCTCCTCGAGCTCTCGGGAGCGCTTCTCGACCTGGCCAGCCTGGCTGGACAGCTGGTGCTCACGCTTGTCGAGGGCATCGTTGCGGCGATCGAGGGACTCCTCGCGCTGCATCACGCGGTTCTCGAGCGTACGAATCTCGCTCTTACGCTGCTTGTCCTCGGCCTCGGCGGCCTGCTTGTTCTTGATGATCTCTTCTTTAGCCTCGAGCAGAGCCTCTTTTTTGAGGGTCTCGGCCTGACGCTTAGCATCACCGATTAGGGACTCAGCCTGTGCGTGTGCCGACTGGATCTTTTCGTCGGCCTCGTGAAGACTACCCTGCTTGGCGGTGCGCATGTAGGCAATGGCGGCGATGGCACCCAAAACGATGCCAACGAGCGCTGCGATGATAGGCATGCTCACTCCTTTTTATGGATTCGTTACACAACAAAGCGAACCGTCCTTACGAACGGCTCGCGACATTTGAGTAATATGGGCGCAGCTTATGCGGGTCGGATACAGATAAACATATAAACAAACTCATCACAGATGAGCACATATCACAAAGCAAATGACAGTGTTTATCGTACGTTGAACCACAACAACTGTCAAATAAATGGCCCCAGCACGGCGGCTAAAACGCGGTGAACGGCAGGGCCACAAAACGCATACGCCTAAACCGCACATTCCTCACGTTCGGCATTAAGACGTGCCTTAACGGCATCGGCGGCGATGTGATACGAGAAGCCCTTGCCCATCAAAAACCGAACCAGTTTTTCGAATCCGCGCGTCTCTGGAACACGCCGCTTGGCGAGCAGGGCTGACGCACGCGCCAAATCGTCTTCGACGGCAAAATAATCCTCGGGATAACCGGGAATGTCATCGAGCACGACATGACGGCGCTTGAGCTCGGTCTCGATTTTACGCTGTCCCCAACCGCGCCGCTTGCGTTCCTCGATAAAGTACGAGCAAAAGCGGTTCTCGTCTAAAAAGCGATACTCGGTGGCGCGCTCGACGGCGAAATCGATCGCGGGCTGGCGAAAGCCGTAGCGTGCCAACTTGTCACGGACCTCACCCGTCGCATGGTCGCGTCGCGATAGCATCTCGGTCACCATGGTAAGTGCACATTTACGCTCGATGAGCTGCACCGCTTCACGAAAGTTATCCCAATCACAGGGAAGATCGGGGCGATTTTTGACATACAGGCGCGCGACCCGCACGGGAATCCAAATGGACCGCTCAAAACCGCCCTCAAGCTCACAATCGATATGTGCGCAAGGCTTTTTGGACGCATACCCGCTCGAGAACGAGGAGGCCGCCTTCTTATCGGGAAAGACGACCGTGGCCTCGGTCACCGTATACGACATGAGCGTAACCGCTACTCGTCGTCATCATCGAGCATGGCGGAACCATCGATGGCGTAAAGCTCGTCAAACTCCTCAGGCGCAGGCTGATCGGTCAGCTCGACCTCGGACGGAGCATCGTCATCAAACTCAAGCCCGCAGGCAAGGCGGACCTTATGCTCAATCTCGTCGGCGCAATCGGGGTGTTCGCGCAGGAACGCCTTGGCGGCCTCGCGACCGTTGCCGAGCTTGTCCTCGCCATAGGCAAACCAGGAGCCCATCTTCTTGCAAATGCCGCACTCGACAGCCATGTCCAGAATCGAGCCCTCCTTAGAGATGCCCGTACCGTACATGATGTCGAACTCAGCAGAACGGAACGGAGCTGCCACCTTGTTCTTAACGACCTTGGCGCGCACGCGGTTACCGATAACCTCATCCTTAAGCTTAATGCTGTCGATGCGGCGAATGTCGATACGCACCGAAGAGAAGAACTTAAGGGCGCGGCCGCCCGTCGTGGTCTCGGGGTTGCCGAACATGACGCCGATCTTCTCTCGCAGCTGGTTAATGAAGATGCATGTCGTGTTGGACTTGGACAGCGAGCCGGCGAGCTTGCGGAGCGCCTGACTCATCAGACGAGCTTGCAATCCGACCGTGGTATCGCCGATCTCTCCCTCGATCTCGGCACGCGGGGTCAGCGCGGCGACGGAGTCGACGACGATGGCATCGATGGCGCCGGAACGCACGAGCATGTCAACAATCTCGAGCGCCTGCTCACCCGTATCAGGCTGGGAAATCAGTACCTCGTCGATATCCACGCCAATGCGCGCGGCATACGTGGGATCGAGCGCGTGCTCGGCATCGATAAATGCCACCACGCCACCCATTGCCTGGGCTTCGGCCAGGATCTCGAGCGAAAGCGTCGTCTTACCGGAGGACTCAGGACCGTAAATCTCGACGATACGGCCGCGCGGCACACCGCCGATACCCAGAGCGGCATCGAGTGCCAGAGCGCCCGTGGGGATGGCCTCAACCTCAAGCTCAGGGCCGCCGTCACCATACCTCATGATGGAGCCTTGACCGAACTTCTTCTCGATCTCGGCCTTGGTGGTGGCGATCATCTCTTCGCGCTCTTTACCCGTCGTGGGTGCATGAACGGTACGTACGGGACCTGAATTCTTGGCCATGAATAGCCCTCCTCTTAACAACCTGCATCGATAATAAACGAACGGCTGTTCGTGGTCAACCGTTCAGGCCAATCATATGCAGGCAGTCTTTCCAAAACCCAACCAAACGCCGACCAAACACTGACCAAATGCTTGACCACAAAGGGCCGAATAAGAACAAGGAAGGCAAGAATACACCTATAACCAGCGCAAACGCTAAATTCGTCAGGGGTCCCTATCTCCACAATTAAGGGGCCCTAAGGCCCCTGAAAACACGTCTATTCCATAGAGTTGAGCACAAGAGCAATGCGTCCCAATGCCTCCGCGACCGCATGGGCACGAACACACGAACGGTCGCCCTCATAGTGGCAGCGCACAGAGTCCACGACCGGCACTTCCCCATCAGCCGCGCGATACGCCCAGCCAATATAGAAAGTGCCAGCCGGATCGTCCTCAGTGCCGCCGCCGGGGCCGGCATAACCCGTTGCGCTCACGGCAATATCGCTCTGGTACAGCTCCAGCGAACCCGCCGCCATCTCGCGCGCGGTCTGATGTGACACCGCGGTATAGCGGTCGAGCGTCTCCTGCTCAACACCCAGAACATGATGCTTGATCTCATCGCAGTAGGTCACCGCACCGCCACGCAGCACCGCCGAGGCACCCGGGATATCGGCAATCGTCGAGGCGATCATACCAGCCGTCAGCGACTCAGCCGTCGAAACCGTCACGCCCCGAGCGCTCGCGCGCTCGGCAATATGACGCGCCAGCTCCTCGTTATGTGCGGAAATCTGCTCAAAAGAGTCCGTCATACCCACCAGGACCTAGACCGAAAAGACGATCTTGCGGCAGTTCCAGAAGTACTGGGCGCCCGAGATAACGGTCAGGACAACGGCAACGGCGTACAGGAAGCGCGACACCGAGTAGATGCCGAGCGTCAGCGCCAGCGGGCCAAGGTGCAAGCCGGCCATCGCAAAGACGCACAGGTAACCGCAGATGGAGACCATCGTGGTCGCCGTCTTGTACTTGCCAAGCTTATCGGCGGCAACGACCACGCCGGCGGCACTCGCAACCATGCGAAGGGCGCTCACCAGAAGCTCACGGAACAGGATAATGAACACGGACCACACGGTCACAGCGCCAAAATCCAAGAACAGCAGCAGAGCCGAGAACACCAGCAGCTTATCGGCGATGGGGTCCAAGAACTTACCGAAATCGGTAATCTCGTTGCGCGAGCGCGCCAGATAACCGTCGACCTTATCGGTGCACGACAGGATCACATACAGAATGAAGGCAGCGGCGGCGAGCGGGCCGTCGAAGGTGCTCCAATCTGTACCGGCAACACTCGTGTGAGAAAGCGCCGACACGATCATGAACACCGGGATAAAGACGATGCGAACGCACGTCACGATGTTGGCGGGCGTCCAAACACTCGTCAGTTCCTTATTGCTCTCGTTTGCCACGATGCTCTCCTACTCCACAACATGGCCGATAAGCTCATAGCAGAAGCTATCGGTAAACTCGACCGTCAGAATATCGCCCACGGACGCCTCGCTGGCGTCCAGATGCACCGCGCCATCGGAATCGGGCGCCTGGAACCAAGCATGGCCGATCAGCTCGGCGCCGTCCTCGGTCTCCTCGATGCCGTCGACGATCACCTGGGCGCGCTCGCCCACATGTGCGGCGGTGGCGGCAAAACCGAGCGACTCGGCCAGGTCCATGGCCTCCTGGGCGCGCTCGAGCTTGACCTCCTCATCGACCTGACCCTCCATCTTAGCGGCCAGGCTGCCCTCCTCCTGCGAGTAGGCAAAGACGCTCGTGTAGTCAAAGCCGACGGTGTCCATAAAGTCGATAAGGTCGCGGAACTCGTCGTCGGTCTCGGTCGGGAAGCCGACCATGGCCGTGGAACGGATCACGATGCCAGGGATACGCTCACGCAGATCGCGGAACAGGTCCTCGAGCTCCTGGCGCGAACCAGAACGGCGCATAGCCTTGAGGATGCGCGCGTCGCAGTGCTGCACGGGGATATCGATATAAGGCAGCACCTCGGGCGTATCGCGAATCGTATCGATAAGCTCGTCGGTCATGCCCTCGGGCTGCAGATAGAGCACGCGGACCCAGACGTTGTGCGGGCGCACGGCCTCGGCGACGGCATGCAGCAGCTGCGCCAGATTGCGCGGCGAGCCATCGGTGACGTCTTCGTCGGCAAAGTCGGTGCCCCAAATACCCGTGTCCTGGCCGATCAGCACGATCTCGCGCACACCGCCGGCAACCAGGTCGCGTACCTCGGAGATAATGCTCTCGGCATTGCGCGAGTGATAACGACCGCGGATATACGGAATCATGCAGAAGCTGCAGAAGCGGTTGCAGCCATCGGAAATCTTGACGTAGGCGACAGCGCCCTCGACAGTGCGCTTGACTTGCGGAATATAGGCGGCAATCTCGCGCTCGACACCCAGCACGCCATCGATGACCGTCACGATGCCATCCTCCTCGTCGGCCTTCACAAAGGCAGCGACCTCGGGCAGCTCATCGGGCAGGTCGTCGCCATAGCGCGACGGCACACAGCCGCACATGACGATGGGACAAGAACGAACGCCGTCCTGAACCTCGTTGGCGAGCTCGAGCGTGGTCTCGATGCTCTCGGACGTTGCGGAGGCGAGGAACGAGCATGTATTGACGATGGCGATATCGGCATCCTGTGGGTCGAATGCCTCCTCGTAGCCCGCGGCGGTCAAAAGAGAACGCATGCGGTCGGTGTCAACCTCGTTCTTAGCGCACCCGAGGGTGATGTAGAGCACGGAGCCCAACGGTGTATCCATGTTGGAGAGCAGTCCTTTCGAATGATATTAGCGGTAGTTGGTGAACTGCAGCGGCTGGCCGTAGTCCTGGTCGCGCAGGAACTGGATCACGGTCTGCAACGCGTCCTTCGAAGCAGAGGAAACACGCAGCTTGTCGGCCTCGATAGTCACCTTGACCTTGAGCTTTTGGTCCTTGATGTCCTTGTTGATCTTCTTGGCGGTCGCCTGGTCGATACCCTCGACGATATGGCCGAGCACGCGCACGGTGCCGCCCGATGCCGCCTGCGGAGCATCCCACGAGACAGCCTTGAGGTCGATGCCGCGCTTGATGAGCTTGGAGCTCAGCACGTCGATAATCTGCTTGGAGACAAAGTCGGCCGGGGCGTTGATCGTAAAGAGCTTGTCGCCCTTCGAAAGCTCAATCGTGGCGCCGGAATCCTTCAGGTCATAGCGCTGGGAAATCTCGCGCGTGGTTTGCTGGAAGGCGTTGTCGACCTCTTGCATGTTGACCTCGGACACGACGTCGAAGCTGGAATCTTTAGCCATGATGTTTCCTTTCGCGTACGAGCGGCTTAGTAGCTATCGTACGAATAGTCGGTAGAATCGGTGGGCGTCTGGCCGTCAGTTGCGGTATCGGCGCCATCCGTGGACTGGGCATCGGTGCCGTCGGTGGTGTCGGTACCATCAGAACTTTCACCATTCTCGGAACCAGTCGTCTCCTTCTTGGGAACGGTGATCGTCACACGCGCCACGCCCGAGGTCTTGGTATCGTAACGGACCTTTTCGCCGTTCTTGGTAACGGTGACATCGGAAGGCTTGGACGTGGTGATCTCGATCGAGGACTCAGGCGTGTACTCCTGCTCAAAGGGGCCAGTCGCCTGGGCGCCATAGACCGACTTGCCATCGACCTTGACCTCAATCCAGGCGGTCTTTCCCTTGGCAACGGAGACCTTGACCTTCGTTACCTCGTTTTCTTCCTTTTTAGCCGTCGTCTTGGTGGCGTCCGAATCGGTCGACTCATCCGTCGCCTCATCGGTGTCTTCGTCCTCGTCGACCGTTTCGGTCTTCTTAGAAGACTTCTTGGGCGTCGTCTTGGTAGCAGTGGGCGTCTCGGGCGTGGTCTCGGGCGTCGAAGATGCGCAGCCGCGCAGAAGTACCACGATGAGCACGATCAGCAGCAACGCCACGGCACCGATGCCGGCGTAGACGATACGCGGATCGAGACCGTTGTTTTGAGGAGTACGGGAACCGCCGCGTCCACGACTGGAACTGCTGCGGCCGCCTCCCTGAGGCATACGACCACGATTGCTGTCGGAACGGCCGCGATAGCCACCCTGGCCCTGAAGGCTGCGCTGACCCGAGCGGGGCGCAAGTTCACCGCGGCCTTGATAGCCACGCTGGCCCGCACGCGGAGCCGAAGAGCGCTGGCCATACGGCTGTGATTGAGAGCGAAGACGCGGCGTCACCTGCGTGGCATCGGCGTCCGCATAGCCGCCGAGAGCACGACCGGCAGAGACACCACGGTAGCCACGATCGGAATAGCCGCCATCTCCGTAGCCGACACGGGGATCGCGCACCACACCGCGGGCAGCGGGAAGCGCACGATCGTCGGGCATAGGCGTGCTGCGGAAACGATCGCGCTGAGAACGGATTTCCTCACTGGACCCCGTCTCGGTAATATAGCCAGCCTGCTGCGGACGCTGACCATAACGCGTTGAGCGACCACCCTGAACCATCAGGAAGCGCCCGTTATCGACAGAGGAACGCGAATTGACGTAGCCGGCGGCGTCCTGAAAACGACCGCCCTGCTGCGACGTCTCGCGTTCGTATGCCATCAGGTCGTCAAAGTAGGCATTGACGACCTCGCGCGGATTGAGGCCCAAAAAACGAGCATAGCTCGAAATCATGCCCTGCGCATAGCCGCGCGGCGGCATCGAAGCAAAGTTACCGGTCTCGAAAAACTCGATGATCTGCGGCCTGATTTTGATGGTGTTGGCGACCTGCTGAATGGAAAGGCCCATTCGGCGACGCTGCTCGAGCAGCATGTCACCAAAGCGTGCAGCCATCAGAATCCTCCAAACTCACGATCTTCACGTGCCATCTCGGCGTCGACAGATTCCAGCGCGGCAAGCCCCTCCTCGTCCAACAGGACCTCGCGCGGCTTGGAACCGTCGGGCGGGCCGACGACACCCTTTTCTTCCAGCATGTCCATAATACGCCCGGCACGCGCATAGCCAACCTTCAGACGACGTTGCAGGCCAGATGTGGAGCCAAGCTGCGATTCCACCACAATATGGGCGGCTTCCCAAATGAGTGGATCATCGTCTTGCGGCTCGGCTACTCCGGTGCGGACAATGCCTCCGCCACCCGCCATGGACATGGAAGCGGGCGCCACGGCAGACAGGATCTCCTCGTGGTAGTCTGGCTCACTCTGCGACTTGACGAACTCGACAATCTCGTTGATCTCATCATCCGAGACAAAGCAGCCCTGGATACGGCGGGGCTTGCCCCAGTCGACCTTGGAGAACAACATGTCGCCCAAACCGGTGAGCTTCTCGGCGCCCATCTGGTCGATGATGACGCGCGAGTCGATGCCCGTGGCGACGTTAAAGGCGATGCGGTTGGTGATGTTAGCCTTGATGAGGCCCGTCACCACGTTGGAGCTGGGGCGCTGCGTGGCCACGATAAGATGAATACCGGCGGCACGGCCCAGCTGTGCAATACGCACGATCGAGGCCTCGACATCCTTACCGGCGACCATCATCAGGTCAGAGAGCTCGTCAATGATAATGACAAGGTAGGGCATCTTTTGCGGCGGATTGTCGTAATGCTCAAACTCGCCAGCAGTCTGCTTTTCGTTGTAGGTCGAGATCTTACGCACGTTGAGACGCTCGAAGACCTTCAGGCGACGCTCCATCTCGGACACAGCCCATTGCAGAGCGCTCGCGGCCTGCTTGGGCTCGGTCACCACGGGCACATAGAGATGCGGCAGACCGTTATAGCCCGCAAGCTCGACGCGCTTGGGGTCGACCATGATCAGGCGAACGTCCTCGGGAAGGGCGCGCATGAGCAAGGTCGTGATGATGGAATTGATCATCACCGACTTACCAGAACCGGTCGTACCGGCAATCAACAGGTGAGGCATCTTGGCGAGGTCGGCAACAACCGGCGTGCCCTCGGCGTCGCGGCCGATGGCGAGCTCGAGCGGACCGCCCTTCACATAGGGCAGCACGTCGCCCAGATTGACGTTCTGGCGCTTGCGGTTGGGAATCTCGATGCCCACGAGCGAGGTGCCGGGGATCGGGGCAAAGATACGCACCGACTGGGCAGCGAGCGAAAGCGCGATATCGTCCTCGAGGCTCGAGATTTTGCTCACACGCTCGCCCTCACCGGGCTGCAGCTTAAAGGTCGTCACCGTGGGGCCGGCGATCCAGCCGACCACGCGGGCACTGCGGCCAAACTCAAGCAAGGTGGATTGCAGTGACTCAGCGGTCTGCTCCAGCTCCTTGTCCGAAGACGCAGCGGAAGCCGACTGCGGGTTGGCATGCAGGATTTCGAGCGGCGGAAGCTTGAGGCCGTCCTCTTCTTCGCCCTCGTTATCTGCGGCGCTGTCGTCCACTCCCCCATCACGAGCCGCAGCCGATTCGATAGCGCTCGTGGCAGGCGCATCGGCAACCTTGGGATGCTTCAGGAAGTCGGGAATCTGAGGTGCGGCCGAGACGGGATTCACGGCAAACGGCGGCTCGGACTCGTCAATCTTATCGGGGTCGTCTTCCATCGAAAGCTGGCCGGTTACCTGGCCGCGCTTTGCATGGCGACGCGGCAGCAAAGTTGTCTTTGCGGTCTCAATCGGAGCCTCGTCGTCCTCGTCATCGCCCTCGGTAAGCTCAATCTCGCTATCGGACCAAGATGGGTCGGGCTCACTTGTATTGAGCTTAGGCGCAGCCTTGCCCTTCTTGGCATGGCGACGCGCCAGCAGCGTGGTCTTGGCTCGCTCGGCTTCAACCGACTCGGATACGTCGACAAACGGGTCATCGTCCTCGTCGTCATCCAAAACCGGGTCGACATCGCCACCCATGACCGTGGTCACCGCGGCGTCAGTCCCCTTCTGGCGCAGAATGCTAAGGTGCGGACGAGCGACGCCGGGAACAGACAGGGCCTCTTCATCGCCCCACGGGCTCGCATTGACATCGGCACGTCGACGCTCGGCAAAATCGGCAGCGCGATCGCGTGCGGAGCGCAAAACGCCACCCACCGAAAAGCCGATAATGACCAAACCAACGACGACAAGCCCCAGCAAGACAACCATGGCGATAGGTTTACCCAAGGCGTTTTGCAAGGCACTTGCGATAAAGGCGCCAATGTAGCCGCCCGACACGGAAAGGTTCTGCGGCGTAAACATAAGGTCGCACGAATCGCTCGTGCCCGGCACCATCAGCGAAAGAATGGAGACGACGGCGATAAAGACCAAGGCGCCGCCCGCAACAGAGCGCACGTTGAGCGGCGAGTCCTCACCCAAAAAGAGCGTGGCGGCAAACAGCAAGATGACGATCGGCAGCACGTAGGCGCCCAGACCAAAGCCCAGGTGGTAGAAACCGGCAACCGCAGCCGTCACGGGCGCTGTTGCCGGAGAGATCACGGCAATGAAGGACGCGATCGCCAAAACGGCGATGACCACACCGGAGATATCGCGATTGGCCGAAGGCTCGACCAGGGGCTCAAACTCATCAAACTCGGACTCGTGGCCCTTATTGGCACGCAGATGGGAACCGGCACCCTTAGCAGATGCCGGTTGGTTATTGGCCTTATTGCCTTTGGCGTTTTTTGCAGATCCGCGCGCCAAACTAAACCTCCATGACGACCGGGATGATCATCGGACGGGTGCGCGTACGGCTCCAGATAAAGTTAGAGAGCGAATCGCGCACGGCCTTGCGAATGGCATCGGAACCGCTGCTGGTAAAGCTAAACTTACCCTTCTCGATCGTCTTCATAATGGACGCGGAGGCATCCTCGGAGAACTGGTCGTCGATGGCAAACGAGACGCCGCGGCCCGAGAACTCGATGGCCTCGATCTTCTTGTGTTTGAGGGAGACGATGGCAACGGCCGTGACCATACCGTCGTTGGCGAGCTTCTGGCGATCGCGCAGGACGATGGGGTCGGTATCGCCGATACGCAGGCCGTCGACGTAAACGACACCGGACTCGACGGGCGTACCGCGCTTGACGATACCACCGCGCATCTCGAGCGTGTCGCCGTTATCGAGGATAAAGATATGATCGTCCTTGATGCCCATCTTGCGGGCCAGCTGCGCATGGGCGCGCAGATGCACGGCCTCACCGTGAACCGGCATAAAGTACGTGGGCTTGGCCATGGCCATCAGGAGCTTGAGCTCCTCCTGGCTACCGTGACCCGAGACGTGGACGAGAGCGCGGTTCTTATCCCACACGTCGCAGCCGAGCTTGGCCAGGCTGTTGACGACCTGCTGGACGGCCTTCTCGTTGCCAGGAACGGGAGTTGCCGAGAGGATAACGGTATCGCCCTCGTGGATGGAGAGCGTCTTGTGCTCGCCATTGGCCATGCGGGACAGGGCCGACAGCGGCTCGCCCTGCGAACCGGTGCACATGACGACAATCTTATCGTCGGGCAGGTTATCGATATCGAAGGCATCGATGATATCGGCGTCATCGATGTTGAGGTAGCCCAGCTCACGCGCCACGCGGGTGTTCGTGAGCATGGAGCGACCGGTCACAACGACCTTACGGCCGCACTTGCGGGCGGCATCGCAGATCTGCTGCAGACGATGGATGTGGCTCGAGAACGACGCGACGAACACGCGACCCGGGGCGTTCTTGATGGCGTGCAACAGGTTGGGACCAACCTCGGCCTCGGACTTGGTAAAGCCGGGAACCGTGGCATTGGTGGAGTCGGAAAGCAGCAGGTCGATGCCCTGCTTGGCAAAACGGCTGATAGCGGCATAGTCGGGCGTGACGCCGTCGATGGGCGTCTGGTCGAGCTTAAAGTCGCCGGTGTGCATAACGGTGCCCTGGTTGGTGCGAATGAACACACCCAGAGCGCCGGGGATGGAGTGCGTCATCGAGAAGAAGTCGAGCGAGATGCCGCCGAGGTTGACATGGCTGCCGCCCTTGACCTCACGGAACTTGGGTGCGCGGATGCGGAACTCGGAGAGCTTGCCCTCGATAAAGCCAAGCGTCAGCTTGCTCGAAAAGATGGGAACCTTGTTGTTGAGGTCCTGCAGCAGATACGGAAGCGAACCGGTGTGGTCCTCGTGGCCGTGAGTGACGACGATACCTCGGAGCTTCTCCTCGTTCTCCAGAACATAGGTGTAGTCGGGAAGCACCAGGTCGATACCGGGCTGGGAGTCATCCGGGAACATGAGACCGGCGTCGACGAGCACCATGTCGTCGCCGCACTCGAAGACCGTCATGTTCTTGCCGATGCCGTCAAGGCCGCCGAGCGGGATGATCTTCAAGGGAGATGATTTTTTAGCTGCCATAGGTTAGTGTGGTTTCCTTTCTTCGAAACGGGTCTGGAACAACCGACGGGGCGCTTCTGGCAAACCGACCGTCGGGAACGTACAAACATGCATCACAGAGTCGATGCAGTAACCACAGTATGATACCCATTTGAACCAATACAGACCACCCATGCATTAAAGCCCCATCTGAACCGGTCTATCCCGCCGGTTTCCCGTAGAGCAGGAAACTTCATATGCGGCCCTCCCGGGCGCAAGCAAAAGGGCGACCCCTGTCCGGAGTCGCCCTTGCGGTGCTGGTTATGTACGGCTGTTACTCGGCGTCGTGGTGACGGCGGGGCTTGCGGCCTCCGTTGTCGCCGGGACGGCGCGGACGGTCGCTGCGCTCGGAGCGCTCGCGACGCGGACGCTCACGGCGCTGGAAGTGCTCGCCGTCGCCCTCGGAGGAACCCTCGGCGCGAGCCGGAGCCTCAGGCTTGTCAAGACGATCGAGCGAAATCTTGCCGCGATCGTCGACCTCGATGACGACGACCTTGACCTCGTCGCCCACGTTAAGGACATCCTCGACCTTCTCCACGCGGCCCTTGGCGACGCGGGAGATGTGCAGCAGGCCGTCCTTGCCGGGCAGCAGGTTGACGAAGGCGCCGAAGGGCTGGATGGAGACAACGCGACCGGTGTACTCCTCGCCCGGCTCGGGAACCTTGATGATGAGCTTGATACGCTCGACGGCCTGGTCGACGGACTCGCCGGTGCCGCCGACAAAGACGGTGCCGTCCTCCTGGATGTCGACCGAAGCGCCGGTCTCGTCCTGAATGCCGCGGATGACCTTACCGCCAGAACCGATGACGTCGCGGATCTTGTCGGTCGGAACCTGGATGGAGACAATGCGCGGGGCGGTGCTGCGCGTGGTGTGGCGCGGCTCGGGGATCACATCGAGCATCTTCTGCAGGATGAAGGCGCGACCCTCCTTGGCCTGCTGCAGGGCGCGGGCCAGGATGTCGAAGGTAAGGCCGGTGGCCTTGTTGTCCATCTGCAGAGCGGTAATGCCCTCGGTGGTGCCGGTGACCTTAAAGTCCATGTCGCCCAGGAAGTCCTCGAGACCCTGGATGTCGGACAGGACCACGGTCTTGCCCTCCTCCTGGATCAGGCCCATGGCGATACCGGAGACCGGGCGCTTAATGGGCACGCCGCCGTCCATAAGGGCGAGCGTGGAGCCGCAGGTCGAAGCCATCGAAGAGGAGCCGTTGGACTCCATGACCTCGGAGACGACGCGGATGGCGTAGGGGAACTCGTTCTCGTCGGGAAGCACCGGAAGCAGGGCGCGCTCGGCCAGGTTGCCGTGGCCGATCTCGCGGCGCTTGGGGCTGCCCATGCGGCCAGTCTCGCCGGTGCAGAACGGCGGGAAGTTGTAGTGGTGCATATAGCGCTTGCCCTCGGTGGGCTCGATGGTATCCAGACGCTGACCCTCGTTGAGCATACCGAGCGACAGGACGGAAAGCACCTGGGTCTGGCCACGCTGGAACAGACCGGAGCCGTGAACGAGCGGCAGGTAGTTATCCTTCACCATGATGGGGCGAATCTCATCGGCGGCACGGCCGTCGACGCGCTCGCCGGTCTCGACGACCATGGTGCGCATAGCCTTCTTCTCGAGCTTCTTGAGCGCCACGGGGATCTCGCGCTCCCAAGCGGCCTGCTCCTCCTCGGTGAACTCGGCACGGATGGACTCCTTCAGAGCCTCGACCTTACCGATACGGGAGAGCTTGTCGGCATCGCGAAGGGCGGCGGCCATCTCGTCGTAGTGGGCGAAGATGCGCTCCTGGACCTCCTCGACGGGCTGGTCGAGCGGGTACTCCTTCTTGACGATGGCGCCATTGACCTGCTCCCACTCGGCAACGAACTCGTCCTGGGCCTGGCAGAAGGCGGCAAGGGCCTCCTGGCCAAACTTCATGGCGGCGAGCATGTCGTCCTCGGAGATCTCCTCGGCGCCGGCCTCGACCATCGAGATGAAGTCGGCAGAGCCGCCCAGCTCCAGGTCCAGGTCGGAGTTCTCGCGCTCCTCGTAGGTGGGGTTGACGATAAACTCGCCGGTCTCCACGTTACGGCCGATGCGCACGCAGGCAAGCGGGCCCTCGAAGGGCACGCCGCCGAGCGTCATGGCCAAAGAGGCGCCCATGACGTTGATGACGTCGAAGGGGTTGACCTGGTCGGCGACGAGCGAGGTGGCGACGATGTGCACCTCGTTGCGGAAGCCGTCCGGGAAGCTCGGGCGGATCGGGCGGTCGATCATGCGGGCCGTGAGCGTGGCCTTCTCGCTGGGACGGCCCTCGCGCTTGAGGTAGCCACCCGGGATACGGCCGGCAGCGTACATCTTCTCGTTGAAGTCGACGGTCAGCGGGAAGAAGTCGTAATTCTTGCGCTCCTTGGAGACGACCACGGTGTCGAGCATCGTGGTGTCGCCCTGCTTGACCAGGCAAGCGCCGGTGGCCTGCTTGGCAAGCTCGCCGGACTCGAAGGTGTAGGTCTTACCGTACAGCTCAAAGGTCTTGGATACGAGTGTCATTGTTCTCCTTTACCCCACAGGCCCCTTGCCTGCGGGCTTCTCATGTGACGCGGGCCCCCTGCCCCCGCCACGCTTCAGAGCGTGATTGTTCACGCCCTTACACAAAAAGAGCGCCCCGCTGCGCAGGACGCTCTTAGCATGTACAAATCCGTTACTGGATGTTGTCGCGGATGCCCAGAGCCTTGATGAGCTCACGGTACTCGACGATGTCGTTCTTCTTGATGTAGGAGAGAAGACGACGACGACGGCCGACGAGCATGAGCAGGCCACGACGGGTGTGGAAGTCCTTCTGGTGGGACTTCATGTGCTCGGTCAGCTCCTTGATGCGCTCGGTCAGGATGGCGACCTGAACCTTGGGGTTGCCGGTGTCGACCGGGGTGTTACCGAACTGGGCAGTCAGCTCCGCCTTGCGCTCTTTGGAAACAGTCATTGTTTCACCTTTCGTTTCTTGTCGCCCGCGGGCGACGCTATTCGCCTCGGACTGGGAAGCCGCCGGTGGAGCGAGCATCCAAGGTCGAGGTACCAACAGGTCGGTATGTTACCACAAGCAGCCCGCGCCTGCGCATCATCACCGACCCAACATGAATTCCATCGCACGGAGACGTTGATCAGTGTGCGTCGCAGCCCACACGTGCGAAAGCCCCAGCAAAAAGGCAGCGGTATGGGGGTCGACCCTCTCGGCCACAAGCGCATCGAAGGTCATGGACATGAGGGCGCGCAGCCATGCGACCTCACCGGTCGACACCAGCTCGGCACCGGGCACGCTCGACGCGCACGACCCGCACATGAGGCCGCCCGCCTGGGGCGAAAAATACGACAGCATCGGGTCTCCGCACAGCACGCATGCCGAAAAATCGGGTCGGTAGCCAACGTGCGACAGCAGTTTAAAGACAAAGGCCGCCACGAGCAGGTCCATATGAGCCGAGTCGAGCCCGCTGCCGACAAGTGTGAGCGCCCGCTGCGTGATGGCAAAGGTAAACGGGTCTTCGGCGTCCTCGAATGAGCACACGCGCGCGACCTCGGCGATCGCGCTTGCGGCGCATGTCATCTCGTAATCGGGAGCAGCGCCGAGCGGCGCCTCCATAAGCTCGGCCTGGGAAACCACGTCGAGCGACCGTCCATGCGCAAGCAGCAGATCAACGGTACAGAACATCTCGCAGCGCGCAGCCAGGCGTCCACCGGGTTTGCGGGCGCCCTTTGCCACGGCACGAACCTGCCGACCCCGCTCGTCAAGCATCGTCAGGATCAGGTCCGTCTCTTTGAGCTTAGTCTTATCGAGCACGAGCACTTTCGTGCGATATGTACGAGAACCTGCCATTCGCGCCGCGTGTCCCTAATCCTCGGCGTTATAGCCAAAGCGGCGAATCTGGGCCTCGTCGTCACGCCAGCCGGCCTTGGCCTTCACGTCCAGCTCCAAAAAGACCTGGGTGCCAAAGATGCGCTCAAGGTCGCGACGGGCGTCGATGCCGATATGTTTGATCATCTCGCCGCCCTTGCCGATGATGATGCCCTTTTGGCCCTCGCGCTCGACGTAAATGGTGGCGTGCACGCGCAGCACCTTCTTGGTCTGCTCAAGCGCATCGCAAATCACGCCCACGGAGTGCGGGATCTCATCACGGGTGCGGCGCAAGACCTTCTCGCGCACAAACTCGGCAACGAGCGTCTCATCGGAAGCGTCGGTACCCATGTCCTCGGGGAACCAACGCGGACCCTCGGGCAAAAAGTGCGCAACGGTCTCGATGAAGGCATCGACGTTAAAGTTCTTGACCGACGACGTCACGATCTCGTCGTCATATTCCATGAGCTCGTGGGCAGCCTTAAGCTGCTCCATGACCTGTGCGGGGTCGGCCTCATCGGCCTTGGTAAGCACCAGGACCTTCTTGGAACGGGCGTTCTTAACGCGCTCGGCAACCCAGGCGTCTCCCCTGCCGATCGGCTTGGTGGCATCAATCAAAAACGCGACGACATCGACATCGTTCAGCTCGAACAGCGCGCTCTTGTTGAGCTCAGACCCTAGACCGTCCTTGGGCTTGTGGATACCCGGAGTATCGACAAAGACCAGCTGGTAGCCGGGGCGGTTGACGACGGCGCGCATGCGGCGGCGGGTCGTCTGGGCCACCGGCGAGGTGATGGCGACCTTTTTGCCATAGCAGGCGTTGAGCAGCGTTGATTTACCGGCGTTGGGGCGGCCGACCAAGGCCACGAAGCCACTGCGGAAACCGGGCTCAACGTCGCCAAAGCCCGCGAGGCTGTCGTCCTCGTCGCACAGGGCGTCGAGCTCCTCGTCGCTCATGCCCTCAAACGGGTCGAACTCCTCGACTTCCTCATAGGCCTCGGTCGCCTTAGCATCCGGGGACTCGTCGTCCAAAATTTCATCGATAGGCTGCATATTGTCGGACATGGGAATCCCTTTCTAAATAAAGCCGAGCGCGTGGGCAAATACCAGCAAGCCCACAATCGCGGCGGTGATTGAAAGTACGTATACCGAGGCGGCGGCGATGTCCTTGGCGCGTTTTGCCAGCGGATGGAGCTCCTGGGTCGCCAGATCGACAATGGCCTCCATGGCGGTATTGCACAGCTCGCCGTGAATCACCAGGCCGCAGCAGATGATGATCGTGGCCCACTCGGCAATGTCGAGCCCCACGATGCAGCCGGCAATGACGGTGCACACGCCCGCTACGAGCATGACCTTAATGTTGCGCTCGGTCTTGACGGCGGTGACGAAGCCCTCCATGGCGTAGGAGAACGACTTTAAAAAGGACGGATGGTCCTTGTTCGATCCGGGAATCATAAACGGCTCCTAGTCGTGGGCATGATTGGTGATGGGGCCGACGTGAACGAGTTTGGGGTCCTCGCCGCGCTCGAGCGCCAGATCGCGCAGGATAGCGTCCTCGCGGGCCTCCATGACCTCGGCCTCGTCGTCCTCGATATGGTCATACCCCAGCAAGTGCAGCATGCCGTGTACGAGCATCAGGCGGCACTCGTCGGCAGGGCTATTGCCAAAGCCGGGGGCCTGACGGGCAATGACCTGCGGGGCCAAGATGATATCGCCGAGCTCGAGCGTCTCGTCGGCGGGAATATCCTCGTCAAAGGCCGAGTCGCATTCAAACGAGAGCACATCGGTGGTGCGGTCGATGCCACGCCACTCGTGGTTGAGCTCGTGCATCTCGTCCTCGTCGACATACGAAAGGGAAATCTCGACTTCACGTTCAACGTCCTCGGCGGCAAGCACAACCTCGCAAATGTGCTCCACCTCCTGCGCGTCGAGCAGCGTATCGAGCTCGGCATCGTTGCTGATCAATACACTCAACGGGACTCCTTTCGGTCGCGCGAGCGCTGCTCACGCACGTCATCATAAGCATCGTATGCCTCGACGATACGACCCACCAGGGCATGGCGCACCACATCGGCGCGCTCCAGGTGTGCAAACGCCACATCGTCGACACGGCCCAAAATCTTCTCGACATCCGCCAAGCCACCACGACGACCCACCAGGTCGCGCTGGCTGAGGTCGCCGGTAATCACGAACTTGGAGTTGAATCCAAGTCGTGTCAGGAACATCTTCATCTGCTCGGGCGTGGTATTTTGCGCTTCGTCGAGCACCACGAAGGCATCGCTCAGCGTACGACCGCGCATATAGGCAAGCGGGGCGATCTCGATCACGCCGCGCTCCATAAGCTCATCGGTGCGCTCGCGATCCATCATGTCAAAAAGGGCGTCGTAGAGCGGACGCATGTACGGATCGATCTTTTCCTCGAGGGTGCCGGGCAAAAAGCCCAGGTTCTCCCCTGCTTCGACAACCGGACGCGTCAAGATCAAACGGCCCACCTCGTGGCGCTTGAGCGCGGCAACGGCGAGCGCCATGGCCAGATAAGTCTTACCGGTACCGGCTGGACCCAGGCCAAACGTGATGGTATGCGAGCGGATGGCATCCACATAGCGCTTTTGCCCGAGCGTCTTGGGGCGAATGACGCGGCCGCGATACGAAAGCAGCACGTCATCGCGAAGCGACGTAGCCTCGTGCTCACCGTCGCGCAAGACGGCCATGCAGCGAGAGACATCGTCGGCAGACAGGGTACGACCGGCCGCCGCCTCGCGAAAAGCATGTTCGAAAAAGCGAGCCACGAGCTCGACCTCGTCCGGGTCACCGCTCACGGCGATGCTATCGCCACGGGCGACCACGTGAGCGCGAACCAAACTCTCGAGCGCACGAAGGACGCCGTCGCCGGCGCCCAAAACGCGCGAGGGATCAACTCCCTCGGGAACGGTAAGTCTAATCTTCGAGGCTTCCATGGACCTCCCTGCGCGCATGGACCAAGCCGGAATCATCGACTCCGATGATAGCAACATCGAGCAGGCACGGGGCTGTAAGTCCACAGGTATCGTCAAGACGGGCATGATGGAACGAACCGAGCGTCAGGTTGTCACCATACTCGAGCACGGCACGCTCGACAGTGCCCACGCGACGACGAGCATCGGCAATAGCGAGCTCCTGCGCCGTGTCTCGCATACGACGGCTGCGCTCGGCCATAACCTCGGGCGGCACCTGGTCGGGCATGTCGGCAGCAAGGGTACCGGGACGCTTGCTGTAGCGGAACACGTGCATACGCGAGAAACCCACACGGCGGCACAGCGCCAGCGACTCCTCGAACTCCTCGTCCGTCTCACCAGGAAAACCGACGATGACATCGCACGAAAGAGACGCCTGGGGCAAGTTGGCGCGAATCATACGCACCGTGTCCTCAAAGGCCTCCGCACTATAGGGACGACCCATGCGATGCAGGGTCGCCGTACAGCCGGACTGCACGGGCAGGTGCAAAAACGGGGCGATACGCTGCGGATAGCGCGCCATAACCTTAAGCAGGCGCTCAGAGATATCCATGGGCTCGACCGACGAAATGCGCACATGCGCAATAGTCGTGCGCTCCATGATGGCCTCGAGCAGCTCATCGATTTCGACATGCTCGTCGGTCGCGCTCTTGCCATCGTAGGCACCCAGGTTCACACCGGTCAGCACCACCTCGGGCACGCCGGCCTCCTGGGCCTCGCGAACTTGTTCAAGCACGGACTCGACGGGCACGGAGCGCTCGGGGCCGCGCGCCTTCCACACAATGCAATAGGTGCAGCGATGGTTGCAGCCGTCCTGGATCTTCACGCCCAGGCGAGAGCGACCGAGCGCATCGACCACCTCGCCATCGCTGCAGGCGGGAACGCTATCGGACTCAACGCCCAGCACCTCGCAGACACGTTCGGCGACATCGATCTTGGACGGCTCGGCGATCACGCGATCCGAAAGCTCCAACAGCTCCTCGGGATGCAAATTGACCACGCAACCGGTCACGAGCACATAAGGCTCGTTTGGATGGGCCAGCGCATGACGGACGGCCTTACGTGTCTTGGCCTCGGCCTCGCCCGTAACGGCACAGGTGTTAATGACGATCAGATCGGCATCCTGGGGCTCCACCATAGCAAAGCCCAGGCGCATAAGATCGGCAGTGATACGGTCAGACTCAACCCGGTTGACACGGCAGCCGAGGTTGACGACGGAAATATGGGGTGCGAGCACGCGGGCTCCTTAATCGAGGATATCGTCGAGGGCACTCTTGATACGGTCGGTCACCGACTTCTTACCGGAAGCGACGTCATCGCCCATCTCATCGGCAAAAGCACGGAGCAGCTCGCGTTGCTTATTGGAAAGATTGGTGGGAACGACCACGCGCAGTTGCACGATCAGGCGGCCACGCGAACCGCCACCGCCAATGCGCGGCATGCCGTAATTATTGACGCTCACGGTGTCGCCGTACTGGGCGCCGGCGGGAACCGTCACCTTAACGACCTCGTCGGGCATAATGCCCTCGACCTCGATCTCGCAGCCGAGCGCAGCCTGCGCAATCGAGATATCGCTCACCAAGTACAGGTCGTCACCGTTGCGCTTAAAGCGCTCATGGTCGGCAACGCGCACGTTGACAATCAGGTCACCCGAAGGCTCGCCGCGAAGGCCGGCCTCGCCAAAACCACTCACGCGCAGCTGGCGACCGGTCGAAACACCGGCGGGAATATCGATGTCGATCTTTTCGTGCGAAGGCGTGCGGCCCTGACCGTCACAGGTCTCGCAGGGATGGTCGATAACCGTGCCCTCGCCGTGGCAGTCGGGGCAAGGCGAAGAGGACTGAACCTGGCCCAGGAACGAACGCTGGACCGTCGTGACATAGCCCGTGCCGCGGCAGCGGCTGCACTGCTTTTCCTGTGCACCCTCGGCCCTGCCGGTGCCGTTGCAATCCTCGCAGGGGGCAAGGCGGTCATAGCTGATCGTCTTTTTGCAACCGAGCGCCGCCTCCTCAAGGGTCACCGAAAGGGAGATGGCCATATCGCGGCCGCGACGACGCTCACGGCGATTTCGGGCGCCACCGCTGGCACCGCCGCCAAAGAACGAGGAGAAGAGGTCGTCCATGCCCATGCCGCCAAAGATATCATTGATATCGACGTAGCCGGAGCCACCGGGGCCGTCGGCAGTGCCGTAACGGTCGTAGTTAGCACGCTTCTGCTCATCGGAAAGAACGGAATACGCCTCGTTGAGCTCCTTGAACTTGGCCTCGGCCTCGGGGTCGTCCGAAACGTCCGGGTGTACGGTACGGGCCTTCTTTAGAAACGCGCGTTTAATCGTCCGCGCGTCGGCATCCTTGTCGACGCCAAGTACCTCGTAGTAATCCCTATTTTCCGACACGACCGAATCCTTCCGACTTTCATTATTGTCACAGTGCGTCCTATACCCAAGCTGGGCCGGCCGCAAACAGAGGGTTTGATGTTATTGCATTGCGTAGGGCGAAAGCATGGCACGCTGCGAGCAGCTCGCAAACCAAACCGACACGAGCGCAAACATAAATCCGTTGGCAAAACCATTGGCAAACTGCATCGCGCCGCGCTTCCACCACAGCAGGCTGCGATGCAGTACGCCGTCCGAGAGCACCATGAACAGGCCCATGGCAAACGGAATAAAGCACATCACGGCAAAGGCCGAGAACACGCCCGAGATGGCCGACAGCACCAAAAACGGCGCCACGATGCCCATCAGGTAAAAACCGGTACGGGCCTTGCCTTCCAGGCGCTCGGCCTCAACATGGGCGCGACCGACCAAATCGCCACCCGAGGCACCGTTGGTGCCGGCGTGACCCATACCGCTAATACGGACCTCGTCGCCATCGTGCGTACCGGCAGGAAACTCAATCGTCTGCTCGGAGGTCACACGGGTTCGCCCGCTGCCGCCGCAATCGGGGCAGGGGTCGGCGACGACCTTACCGGAACCGCCGCACTCGGGGCAGACCGACTGAAACGTGCCGGCACCAAACAGGAAGGACAGGTCGACGTCGATGTGGCCGCGACCGCCGCAGCTCGGACAGGTATGTGCATGCTCGGAGGAGACAGAACCCGAGCCTCCGCAGTGACCACAGGTATCGAAGCGCGTATAGCGGACGGTCTTGCGGGCACCACCCTTGGCTTCCTTGGCGTCGAGCTTAATATCGACGACCACGTTGGCGCCGTTCTCGGGATTATAGGCAGCCTGCCCGCGACGCGGCTGGCCCCAGGCGCCACCAAAGGGAAAGCCGCCCTCAAAGGGATAGCCATAGCCCGCGCTACCGGCGTAGCCGCCGCCATAGGGAGAAGCCGCAGGAGCGCCGGCGAAGGGATTGCCCGAGCGCATGGCGTCATAGCGCGCACGCTTCTGCTCGTCCGAAAGCACGGCATAGGCCTCGGAAACCTCTTTGAACTTTTCCTCGGCATCCGGCTCTTTATTGACGTCCGGATGGAGCTTGCGGGCCTTTTGCTGGAAGGCTTTTTGTATATCACGCGAGGTGGCGTCCTTAGAGACACCCAAAATCTCGTAGTAATCTTTTTCGTTCATCGTCGCCATGCGCGGCAACCTCCTGCTCACAGCAGCGTATATATTGCGGTAATTCTACCCGAGCGGCCTAGGCTAGACCCCAAAACAGCTCGAACAGCACATTTCCATCGAGCCAGCCCAAGTGGGTGGGCGCTAAACGAGCACGGACGCGACCTGCGATAACGTCTTTTGAGGTGACGCGTCCCGCATGTCCTTCAATATGATCGGGCACCCAGGCGGCAAGGCCCAACTCGAGTGCACGGTCACAGGCCGCCGCCAACTCATCTGCAGCGATCACGCTTGCCGAGCGAACCAACAAGTCGGGCCCAATGCCACGCGTCATGCGGCAGGCAAGCATCAAATCCTCGGCTGCCGCCTCGCGCTGCGACAGATACTCGGCATCAAACGTCGTAGCGGCATCGTCGCGTTGCACCAAGCGCACGCGATACGCATCGCCGCGAGCGGGCACGGCGGGAAACAGCCCGGCCAAGCGATCGAAATCCCCGGCGTCGAGCATACCGGCGGCAGAACGACCCAAGCCCAGATAGCCTTGTCCGGTCCAATAGGCAATGTTGTGAGCACACTCATGGCAGTCGAGCGCGTAGCTTGCCACCTCATACGGATGGTAGCCTGCCGAACTCAGCCGCTCGCGCGCAACGTCCATGCATGCGGCTTGGAAATCCTCATCGGGCTCAAGCGACTCGTCACGGCACGCCATGCGGTAAAGCGGCGTGCCCTCCTCGAGCGTGAGCGGATAGACCGACACATGGTGCGGGGCCGCCGCAAGCACGCCATCGAGCGTACGCTGCCAGCTTACAGCGGTCTGCCCGGGAAGGCCGCACATAAGGTCGCACGACACATCGAGCCCGGCATCCTTGACCGTGGCGATGGCCGCAAGGGCGCGTCCCGCATCGTGGATACGGCCGATCGAGGCAAGCTCGGCGTTGTCGAGGGTCTGAACTCCCAAAGAAATGCGCGTGACGCCTACGCTGGCAAGCGCCGCAGCGAGCCGTGGAGTCAACGACTCTGGATTAGCCTCGCAGGTAAACTCAACGGGCTTACACCTCGCAGAGATACGCCGGGCGAGTTCTACCAGACGCTCCCCCGCCAGCGACGGCGTGCCGCCGCCAACATAGACGGTGCGGATCTGTGCAAGCGCCCCGGCGTCGCCATAGGCATCGAGGCGTGCATACAGCTGTTCAAAATAGGCATCGAGCGCAGCGCCCAGGTCGAACGGGGGAAAACTGCGCGAGTCAAAGTCGCAGTACCTGCACTTTTGGGCGCAAAACGGCACATGCACATACAGCGCGGTAACGGCCACCCTTAAGCCTCCAGCGGATGAGCGGGCACCGGCTCACCAGCGGCAAGCGCGGCCTCACAGAGCACCACGTCGCGCTCGATATCATCGACCAGCGCCATAAACTCCTCGTACGTGGAGCAGCGCACCACCTGAGCGCGCCAGGCGGCGGCATGGGGCATGCCCTTTAAGTACCAGCTTGCATACGTACGGGCACGCGACATAAGCGGCAGAAGCTCGTGCGTCAACGTCAGGTGCTCACGCAGAGCCTCCAGGCGCTCAACCGAGGAGCGAGAAGGAACCGGCGTGCCATCGAGTGCAAGGGCTCGGGCATCGCCGAACACCCACGGATTGCCGTAGATGCCGCGCGCGATAAACACCGCTCTGGCACCCGAGCCTTGCAGATGCTCGGCAGCGTCCTCGGCCGAGAACACATCGCCCGAACCGATCACGGGAATCTCGACAGCGTCGGCAACCTCATCGACGACAGACCAATCGGCCTGGCCCGTGTAGAGCTGCGTGGCGCAACGACCATGCACGGCGACTGCGGCAGCCCCTGCGCCCTCAAGCATCTGGGCAAATGTCGCGGCATTGCGGTCCTCGGCATAAAAGCCCTTGCGAATCTTGACGGTCACGGGCACGTGCGCCGCGCCCACCGTGGCCTCGACGATCTTCTCGGCCAGGTCGGGCGTGCGCATGAGCGCCGAGCCCTCGCCCTTGGTAACGACCTTGCGGGCGGGACATGCCATATTGATATCGATGAGCGACAGGCGATCGCCAACGCGCTCCTCGACGGCGGCGACGGCGCTCGCAAACTGATCGGGCTTGGAGCCAAAGAGCTGCACGCAAATCTGCTGCTCCTCGTCGGCCGGTAGCACCAGGCGCCACGTCTTATTACTGGCATAGGCAAGGCCTGCCACGCTCACCATCTCGCTGTAGGCAAGGTTGGCACCGCGGCGGCGACACATGATGCGATAGGCAGGGTCGGTCACGCCCGCCATGGGAGCCATAAGGAACGGCTGCTCGGCATAGGCGCCCAGCAGCCGCAGACTATATTCGGAAAGAGCCATAGACCTACTCGTCCACCTTGAGGATCGCCATAAAGGCCTCCTGCGGGACCTCGACCGATCCGATGGCCTTCATACGCTTCTTGCCCTCTTTCTGCTTCTCGAGCAGCTTGCGCTTACGCGAGATATCGCCGCCGTAGCACTTAGCAAGAACGTCCTTGCGACGCGCCTTGACGGTGGAACGGGCGATGATCTTGTTGCCGATAGCACCCTGGATGGGCACCTCGAACATCTGGCGCGGGATGGTGCGCTTGAGCTTGAGGGCAAGCGCACGCCCGTAGGCGTAGGATTTGTCCTTGTGCACGATGACCGCGAGGGCGTCCACGGCGTCGCCGTTCAGGAGGATATCCAGACGCACGAGGTTCGAGGCCCGGTAGTCGATCACTTCGTAGTCCATCGAGGCGTAACCGCGCGTGGCGGACTTCAGGCGGTCGAAGAAGTCGAACACGATTTCCGCAAAGGGCAGCTCGTAGGTGATGACGACGCGGTTCTGGGCCAGATACCCCATGTTTTTCTGGATGCCGCGTTTTTCCTCGCAGAGCTTCATCACGTTGCCGACATAGTCGCTCGGGACATGGATGTCGATGCGGACGTAGGGCTCATAGAGGTTGGTGATGCGGGCGGGATCGGGGAGCTTCGACGGGTTGTCGATTTCCGTGGTCTTGCCGTCCGTCGTCTCCACCCGGTAGATGACCGAGGGTGCCGTGGCGATGAGGTCCACCTGGAATTCGCGTTCGAGGCGTTCCTGAATGATTTCCATGTGCAGGAGGCCGAGGAAGCCGCAGCGGAAGCCGAAGCCGAGGGCCTGCGAGGTTTCCGGTTCCCACGAGAAGGCCGCGTCGTTGAGCTGGAGCTTTTCCAGCGCGAACTTGAGCTGCTCGTAATCGCTCGGATCGGACGGGTAAAGGCCGCAGAAGACCACCGCCTTCACTTCCTTGAAGCCGGGCACGGCCTCGGCGCAAGGGCGTTCCGCCAGCGTGATGGTGTCGCCGACCTTGGCGTCGCCCAGTTCCTTGATGTTGCCGCAGAGGAAGCCCACCTCGCCCGCGGAAAGCTGATCCATATCGCGGGACTCGGGCGAGAACACGCCGAGCCGGATGACTTCGTAGGTCTTCTTCGTGGCGAACAGCTCGATCTTGTCGCCTTTGCGGAGCGTCCCGTCCATGATGCGGAACATGACCACGACGCCCTGATAGGAGTCATACCACGAGTCGAAAATGAGTGCCTTGAGCGGCGCGTTGGGGTTGCCCTCGGGCGCGGGCAGGCGCTCCACAATGGCTTCGAGCACGTCGGGCACGCCGTCGCCGGTCTTGGCGCTGACGGGCAGGGCTTTGGAGCAGTCCAGCCCGATGTCTTCTTCAATTTCGGACTTCACCCGCTCCACGTCGGAACTCGGGAGGTCGATTTTGTTGAGGACCGGGATGATCTCGTGGTTGTGGTCGAGGGCGAGGTAGACGTTGGCGAGCGTCTGCGCCTCCACGCCCTGCGTGGCGTCCACCACCAGCACGGCGCCCTCGCAGGCCGCCAGAGAACGGGACACCTCGTAGTTGAAGTCCACATGGCCCGGCGTGTCGATGAGGTTCAGGGCGTAGGTCTCCCCGTCCTGCGCCGTGTAAAACAGGTGGACGGCACGGGACTTGATGGTGATGCCACGCTCCCGCTCCAAGTCCATGTTGTCGAGGATCTGGTTCTCCATCTCCCGTGCCGGTACGGCGTTGCACAGCTCCAGCAGGCGGTCTGCCAGCGTGGATTTGCCGTGGTCGATGTGGGCAATGATGGAAAAGTTTCTGATATGGGATTGGTCAAACATATAAGCCTCCTTAGGTCGTTGGTTTCTTAATGCTGGTAGGACTTGCAGCGCTCGTCCACGCTGTGGAACACCTGCGCTGCGCTCTGGCCCACGCCGGGCTGGCCCGTCAGGCTCTCCGGCGTCAGCTCCGGCAGCCCCTCCTGAGCGGCCAGCGCTTGCCGGTAGCGCAGGGCGCATAGCTGCATATCCGCCGCCACCAGTCCGCCGTCAAAGACCGAGGGGGCCACGGCGAACAGATCCTCGTTGCCGCCGCCCTGCCGGTACAGCTGCCGCAGCAGCTGATACAGGGCGTCGCCCAGATAGTCCCCGGCGGCGGTGATGGCCTCCCGGTCCCCGGTCTTGCCCAGCAGTTCGAAGAGGACCCCGGTTGTGTTCACCACCAGCTTTTTTTGCAGAGTCGCCAGAATACTGCCCCGGAGGCTGCCCTTCTCGCCGCTGGAGTCGTACACGTCCTCCGCCTCGATGATAGAGCCGTCCCGGTTCAGAGTGCGGCCCAGCAGGAAATCCGCCGACACGTGGTAGTAGGCGCAGGCCTTCACCACAAAGGCAAGGCCCGGCTCCCGGATGCCGTTCTCATAGTGGCTCAGCAGGGCCTGGCTGATGCCCAGCTCCCCGGCCGCCTTCCGCTGGGAGACGCCCTTCTCCTGCCGCAGCAGGCTCAATGTGCGGGAAAAATCAGTCGCCATTCTCTCTCACCCGTTCTCTTTCTGTTTATACGTTCAGTAAATTATATCTTCTTTATTACCCGATGTAAATAAAAATCTCGCCGGGGCGGCAAACTTTTGCGGAGTTTACCGCTCCATCCCATTCACAAATTGTTTACAGAATAAACATCAAAAAAGGTCAAAACAGGTATTGACATTTCCTACCGGCGTGGTATACTATAGACAAAGGTCAAGGAAAAGCAATATCAAATCAGGAGGGGAACGATATGGGAATCACAGATATGATCGCCGGGTTCATTCAGGAGGCGCTGGACGATGCAGGCGGTGTTTTGGAGATGCAGCGTGGGGACTTGGCTCAGCGATTTGGGTGCGTACCCAGCCAAATCAACTACGTCATGTCCACCCGGTTCTCTCCGGAGCACGGCTACATCGTGGAATCCCGGCGGGGCGGCGGCGGCTACATCCGCATCACCCGTGTCCATGTGGACCGGCAGACGCTGATGATGCACGTCATCAACTCCATCGGGTCGGAGATCGATCCGGCCAGCGCCAGAGCCATCCTCTCCAATCTGGTGCAGTCGGAGGCCATCCCCGCCCAGACGGGAAAGCTGCTGGTGAGCCTTTTGTCGGACACCGCTCTGCGATCCGTTCCCAAGGATCAGCGCAGCGTCCTGCGGGCCGACCTGCTGAAGCAGGCCCTCATCCATCTGGTATAGTGTCGGATCGGTACAGTTGACCGGTTTGATTTTTCGATAAGGAGGAAATCATTATGAAATGTCAGAATTGCGGAAGAAATGAAGCGACTTACTACTATAAGAGCAGCATCAACGGACGGGTCACGGAGACGCACCTGTGCGCCGACTGCGCCCGGAAGCTGGGCTATGTGCAGCGGATGCAGCCGGACAGCTTCTTCGGCGACGACTTCTTTTCCCATCCCTTCCGGCTCTTCGAGCCGCTGCTGGGCGGGTTTGGCAATCGCCTGCTGACGGAGTTCCCGGAGCCGGTGGATGTGACCCGGCAGGCCCAACAGGCCGTGGCGGAAGCCCCGGAGGATGCGCTGGTGGATAAGGCGGAGCAGGAGCGCTTCTCCCTGCAGCGTCAGCGCAACGCCCTGCAGACCCAGCTGCGCCACGCCGTGGAGGCCGAGGATTTCGAGTCCGCCGCCAAACTGCGGGATCAGCTGAAGGCACTGCCTCAGCAATAATGCCCCGGCAATAATTTTGGTAGATCACCACACCTTTTGAAAGGAAGTGTTTCTTTATGATGGAAAATAAATTCACCCCTCGTGCAGAGGAGGCTCTGCGTCTGGCCCAGGAGGCCGCTGAGGATATGGGACATGGCTATGTGGGCTCCGAGCATCTGCTGCTGGGCCTGCTGCGGGAAGAGGAGGGCATTGCCCACCGTGTGCTGGAGGAGAACGGACTCACCGACGAGATGGTCTGCGACATCCTGCACCGCAGCGTAGGCACCGGCGTCTCCGGCGCCGCACCCTCTCAGGGGCTGACGCCCCGTGCCAAGAGCGCCGTGGAGTTGGCCGTCTCCGAGGCCGCCCGCACCGGCGCCGGCTACATCGGCACCGAGCATCTGCTGATGGGGCTGCTGCGGGAGGGCAACAACATGGCCCTGCGCATCCTGCGCACCGTGGGCATCGACCCCAAGAAGCTGTACAGCGCCGTGGTGAAGAAGCTCAATGAGGCGCCCCGCACCGCCGCCGTGTCCGGCAGCGCTTCCGCTCCCGCACAGGAGGGCGGCAAGAAGGGCACTCTGGAGGAGTATACCCGTGACCTGACGGAGGCGGCCCGCAGCGGCAAGCTGGACCCCGTCATTGGCCGGGAAAAGGAGATCCAGCGGGTCATCCAGATCCTGTCCCGCCGCACCAAGAATAACCCCGTGCTCATCGGTGAGCCCGGCGTAGGCAAGACCGCCATCGCAGAGGGCCTGGCCCAGCGCATTGCCGCCGCCGACGTGCCGGAGGAGCTGCTGGACAAGCGGGTCCTGTCGCTGGATCTGTCCGGCATGGTGGCCGGCACCAAGTATCGGGGCGAGTTTGAAGAGCGCATCAAGAACGCCATCGACGAGGTGAAGAAGGCCGGCAACGTCATCCTTTTCATCGACGAGCTGCACACCATCGTGGGCGCCGGCTCCGCCGAGGGTGCCGTGGACGCCGCCAACATTCTCAAGCCCGCTCTGTCCCGCGGCGAGATCCGTGTGGTGGGTGCCACCACCCTCAACGAGTACCGCAAGTACATCGAGAAGGACGCCGCCCTGGAGCGCCGGTTCCAGCCCGTCACCGTGGGAGAGCCCTCCCCGGAGGCTACGCTGGAGATCCTGAAGGGACTGCGGGATAAGTACGAGGCTCACCACCGTCTGACCATCACCGATGGGGCGCTGGAGGCCGCCGTGGCGCTGTCCCGCCGGTACATCAACGACCGGTTCCTGCCGGATAAGGCCATCGATCTGATGGACGAGGCCGCCAGTCAGGTGCGTATGGCCGCCGAATCCGCCTCCCCCGATCTGAAGGATCTGGAGGAGAAGATCGCCGCCCTGCACCGGGAGAAGGAGGAGGCTGTCGCCGCTCAGGACTTCGAGAAGGCCGCTCAGCTGCGGGATATCGAGAAGAATTATCAGGAGCAGGTGGAGATCGAGCGGGATAAGTGGCATAAGCAGATGTCCACCAACCGCGGCACCGTCACCGAGGACGACATCGCCAAGGTGGTAGCCGGTTGGACCGGTATCCCCGTCACCCGTCTCACCGAGGACGAGAGTCAGCGCCTGCTGAAGCTGGAGGAGACTCTGCATCAGCGGGTGGTGGGTCAGGACGAGGCTGTGGCCGCCGTGGCCAAGGCCATCCGCCGCAGCCGTGTGGGTCTGAAGGACCCCAAGCGGCCCATCGGTTCCTTCCTGTTCCTCGGCCCCACCGGCGTGGGCAAGACGGAGCTGTGCAAGACGCTGGCCGAGTCCATGTTCGGGGATGAGAACGCCATGATCCGGATCGATATGTCCGAATACATGGAGAAGCACACGGTGTCCCGGCTGGTGGGCTCGCCTCCCGGCTATGTGGGACACGAGGAAGGCGGTCAGCTCACCGAGAAGGTGCGCCGTCACCCCTATTCCGTGGTGCTGTTCGATGAGATCGAGAAGGCCCACCCCGATGTGTGGAACATTCTGCTGCAGATCCTGGAGGACGGTATCGTCACCGACTCTCAGGGCCGCCGGGTGGACTTCAAGAACACCATCATCGTCATGACCTCCAACGTGGGCGCCAAGAACATCACCGCCGCCGAGAAGCCGCTGGGCTTTGACGGCAGCGATCCCGACGCCCAGAAGGACGAGGCCCAGAGCTTCGCCCGTATCCGGGAGGCCGTTATGACGGAGCTGCGCCAGACCTTCCGGCCGGAGTTCCTGAACCGTATCGACGAGATCATCGTGTTCCGCCAGCTGACGGAGGAGAACATCCGCAGCATCGCCCGCCGGATGCTGGACATCATCGGCGGCCGTATGGCCCAGCAGGGCATCACCCTGCAGGCCGACGACGACGCCGTGGCCGCACTGGCCAAGGACGGTTTTGACGCCCGCTACGGCGCCCGTCCCCTGCGCCGCACCCTCCAGACGGAGGTGGAGGATGCAGTGGCCGAGCAGATGCTGGAGGGCAAGCTCCAGTCCGGCGACACCGCTCATGTGTGCCTGAAGGACGGCAAGGTGGTCATCGAGAAGTAAAAACCGCAAGGCCCGGAGGTCTTGCAGTCAGGCCAAGGGGCCGCAGGCATCTGCCTGCGGCCCTTTCCATGCAGGTATTGGCACTTACCGGCTGTGGCGGCGGAGGCAGGTGAGATGCAAAGAGGGGAGCAAGCGAAGGCTTGCTCCCCTCTTGATTTTTCTCTCTTACTGGGGCATGGTCTGCACCACGCCACGGGCGCAGTCCACCGACACCCGGACGCCGTCCTCCAGACGGCGGGTGGCATCGCCCGCCCCCACCAGCACGGGCTTGCTCAGCAGCAGGCCTACCGTGGCGGCGTGGCACTCGGCGCTGCCCTCCTCGCAGATGATGGCGGCGGCATCCCGCAGATACGGCAGCAATTCATTGGTGGTATATGGCACCACCAGCACGTCGCCGGCGTGGAACTTCTCCGCCACCTCTTCCACACTGCGGCACACGCACAGCGGGCCGGAGGCCGTCCGGCTGCCTATGCCCACTGCATTCAGCAGCGACCCGCCCACCTGCTGGATACGGATCATGTTGGTGGTGCCGGAGATGCCCACCGGCACACCGGCGGTGATGACCACCAGATCGCCGTGGCGGATAAGGCCCGCCTTCTCCGCCGACTGCACCGCCAGCTCCACCAGCTCGTCGGTGTTCTCGGCACGGGGCATGGTGATGGGCTCCACGCCCCAGTAAAGAGCCATCTGGCGCTGCACCTGCTCCTCCAGCAGCAGGGCCACCACCGTGGTCTCCGGACGGAAGGAGCTGACCATCTGGGCGGTGATACCCGCCTGACTTACCGTCAGGATGGCGTCGGCACCGATATCCTTGGCGGTGGTGCAGGCGGCGTGGGCCGTGGCGGCGGTGATGTTCATACGGTTGCGGCACCGCAGCCCCAGCAGCTTGGCATCGTCGATGTGGGATTCGGTTTTCCGGGCGATGGCGTCCATGGTCTGCACCGCCTCCACCGGGTACCGGCCCGCCGCCGTCTCGCCGGAGAGCATGATGGCGCTGGTGCCGTCGTAGATGGCGTTGGCCACGTCGGTGATCTCGGCACGGGTGGGCCGGGGGTTCTCGATCATGGAGTCCAGCATCTGGGTGGCAGTAATTACCGGCTTCCCGGCGGCCACGCACTGGGCGATCATATTCTTCTGGATGGCAGGGATCTCCGTGAAGTCGATCTCCACGCCCATGTCGCCCCGTGCCACCATGATGCCGTCCGCCGCCGCCAGGATCTCCGTCAGGTTATTGATGCCCTCCTGATTCTCGATCTTGGCGATGATGCGGATGCGGGACTTGCGGCTCTCCAGCAGCTTGCGGAGCTCCCGCACGTCGGCGGCGGAGCGGACAAAGCTGGCGGCGATGAAGTCAAAGCCCTCCTCCATGCCGAAGAGGATATCCTCACGATCCTGCTGGCTCATATAGGGCATGGACAGGGACACGCCGGGGACGTTGACCCCCTTGTGATCCTTCATGACGCCGCCGTTTTCCACCCGGCAGCGGATGGCGGAGGCGGTGGTGGAGAGCACCGTCAGCTGCACCAGACCGTCGTCTAACAGGATGGTGTCCCCCGCCTTAACGTCCTGCGGCAGCTCAGCATAGGTGACGGCGCAGCGGGTGGCGTCGCCCTCCACGTCCTCCACCGTCAGGGTGAACTCCTGCCCCTCCTGCAAGGTCACGGAGCCGCCGGCAAAGTTCTTCAGCCGCACCTCCGGACCTTTGGTATCCAGCATGGCCGCCACCGGCAGATTCAGCTCCCGCCGCAGAGCCTTCACCTGCTCCAGCCGGGCCTTGTGCTCCGGGTGGGTGCCGTGGGAGAAGTTGAAGCGGGCCACGTTCATGCCCGCCAGCATCATCTCCCGCAGCACGCCCTCGCCGTCGGTGGCGGGACCCAGTGTGCAGACGATTTTTGTCTTTCTCATGATATATCCTCCTCTCCGGGGCCGTGGCTCCGGTTTCTCTTCGGGCCTATTCTACCAAACTTTTCCGCCGGGAACAAGGCTGCCGGGTTGGGGCAGCGCATACTTTAAGGAAATTTTTCGGCACTTTTAGCTCTCTTGACGATATCTACATGAAAATTTATTCCGCATTTTGTGAATAAAAGCATTGACATATGGTCGTCTGCTGTGCTAAAGTACAGACAAGATTTTTGAAAGGAGCAAAATCGGGTATGAAGTTCGCCGCATCTGCAAATCTGTATTTTGGATATTCCTACTTTTACTTTTATTTTGCAAAAGTAAAAGCGATTTGTGATGCCCAGCAGCGAAAAAGTGCTTGATACCGATTTTCTACTTTTGAAAACAAACCGTATCGAGAGACGCCGTTCGGATCACATGTCCGGGCGGCGATTTTATTTTCCGTCCGGGCCGGAGGAATCTCCCACATCCAGATTCAGGAGGAATTTGTCATGAAAAAGAAACGTTCTCTTTGCGCCGCCCTGCTGGCGGGGCTGATGGTGACGGCGGTATGCCTCACCGGCTGCGGTCAGAAGGCTGCCGGCAACGGCAGCTCCGGCGTCGACTCCGACAAGGTCTATCAGGTGGGCGTGTGTCAGCTGACCCAGCACGATGCGCTGGACGCCGCTACACAGGGCTTCGTGGATGCCCTGAATACCATTCTCGGAAGTGAGCACGTCAACATCGACGTGCAGGTGGCCTCCGGCGACAGCACCACCTGCACCCCCATCGTCAACTCCTTCGTCAACAAGAAGGTAGACCTCATCATGGCCAACGCCACCCCGGCCCTGCAGGCGGCCTATAACGCCACCACCTCCATTCCCATTCTCGGCACCTCCGTTACGGAGTACGGCGTGGCGCTGGGACTCTCCGACTTCAGCGGCACCGTGGGCGGCAACATCAGCGGCACCTCCGATCTGGCGCCCCTGACGGAGCAGGCGGACATGATCCTGGATCTGGTGCCGCAGGTCAAGACTGTGGGACTGCTATACTGCTCCGCCGAGCCCAACTCCGAATATCAGGTGAAGGTGGTGGAGGACTACCTCTCCAATAAGGGCATCACCTGCACCCGCTACTCCTTCAGCGACAGCAATGACGTGGCCGCCGTCACCACCAAGGCCGCCGCAGACAGCGACGTCATCTACATCCCCACCGACAACACCGCCGCCTCCTGCACCGAGACCATCGGCAGCATCGTCCGCTCCGCCAAGACCCCCGTTGTGGCCGGCGAGCAGGGTATCTGCGTTGGCTGCGGCATTGCCACCCTCTCCATCAGCTACTACGATCTGGGCTACAAGACCGGCGAAATGGCCGCTCAGATCCTCAAGGGCGAGGCGGATATCTCCCAGATGCCCATTGAATACGCCAATGCCTCCAAGCTCTACAACGCCGATATGTGCCAGGAGCTGGGCATCACCGTACCGGAGGGCTACACCGCTTTGGAGGGCTGAAGCACTCCCTGAGAAAACAGGAATCGGAAAAGGAAGGAAACATGAATATGATCGATCTGCTGAGTTCCCTGCCGGGCGCCGTAGCCCAGGGCCTCATCTGGGGCATAATGGCGGTGGGCGTTTACATCACCTATAAGCTGCTGGACATCGCCGATCTGACGGTGGACGGCTCCATCTGTACCGGTGCGGCGGTCTGCACCATGATGCTGCTGAGCGGCCGGAGCCTGTGGCTGGCGATGCTGTGCGCCGTGGCGGCGGGCCTGCTGGCCGGGGTCGTGACGGGCCTGCTGCATATCTGGCTGGGCATCCCCCCCATTCTGGCAGGCATCCTGACCCAGATGACCCTGTGGTCCGTGAACCTGAAGATCATGGGCAAGGCCAATCAGGGCCTGTCCGTCCGGGACAACCACGTCCTTCTCAGCCAGATGGACGTCCCCGGTGCGCTGGTGGTGCTGGCCATTGCCGCCGTGCTGGTGGTGGCGGTGCTGTACCTGTTCTTCGGCACGGAGCTGGGCTGCGGCATCCGGGCCACCGGCTGCAACCCCGTCATGAGCCGGGCGCAGGGCATCAACACCGATCTCAGCAAGGTCATCGGGCTGTCCCTCTCCAACGGGCTGGTGGCCCTGTCCGGGGCGCTGCTGTGCCAGTATCAGGGCTACGCCGATATCAATATGGGCCGGGGCGCCGTGGTCATCGGTCTGGCAGCCGTGGTCATCGGGGAGGCAGTGGTCAAGCACATCTCCCCCAACTTCGCCGTCCGGCTCACCGGTGTGCTGGTGGGCGCCGTCATCTACTATCTGGTGTATCAGGTCATCATCTTCGTGGGCTTCGACACCGATCTGCTGAAAATGTTCTCGGCGCTGGTGGTGGCCGCCTTTTTGGGCGTGCCGTATGTGAAGAAGCAGTTGGCCCGGAAGCACCATGTCAAAGGAGGGATCCGTCATGCTTGAAATGCGCCATGTGACCAAGATCTTCAATCCCGGTACCGTGGATGAGAAGATCGCCCTCAACGATCTGTCCTTCACCCTCAACGACGGGGACTTCGTCACCGTCATCGGCGGCAACGGCGCCGGGAAGAGCACCATGCAGAACGCCATCTGCGGCACATGGCTGCCGGATGCGGGGGAGATCCTTCTGGATGGGATCGACCTCTCCTCCCTGTCGGAGCATCAGCGGGCCAAGTATCTGGGCCGGGTGTATCAGGATCCCATGACCGGCACCGCCGCCGGGATGCAGATCGAGGAAAATCTGGCACTGGCGGCCCGCCGGGGCCTGCGGCGCACTCTGCGGCCCGGCATCCGCAAGTCGGAGCGGGAGGAGTACCGGCAGCGGCTCCAGGAGCTGGGACTGGGGCTGGACACCCGTCTTTCGGCCAAGGTAGGCACCCTCTCCGGCGGCCAGCGGCAGGCGCTGACGCTGCTGATGGCCACCCTCCGTAAGCCGAAGCTGCTGCTGCTGGACGAGCATACGGCGGCGCTGGACCCCAAAACCGCCGCCAAGGTCATGGAACTGACGGAGCGGATGGTGACGGAGGAGAAGCTCTCCACCCTGATGATCACCCACAATATGCGGGACGCCATCCGCTACGGAAACCGCCTTATCATGCTCCACGCCGGGCGCATCATTCTGGATATCTCCGGTCAGGAGAAGAAGGATCTCACCGTGCCGGAGCTGCTGGAGATGTTCGCCCGTGCCAGCGGCGACGAGTTCTCCGGCGACCGTGCCATTCTGGCGTAAAGCCCCTTTCCTCACTCTCTACTTCTTCCGGCACCGCCGGGAGACTTCCTTCCTTTATTACCCAGCA
>CAJJZM010000002.1:0-63480 GCA_905197595.1 uncultured Collinsella sp. | reverse complement strand
TCAGTACGAATAGGAGGGTGATGCGGGCCTGCGCTTTGTGGCGCTTGGTCGACGGTTCTAGGTTGCAAGGCATAGTGAATCCTTCGTTAGATACTTGGCATATATCTAACAGGGTACCCAACGTGCGAGCGCTCTAAAAGAACCTCTCGGTTGCATTTCGAAGGGTCGTGCCGTGCTATCTACTTTTTGCGATGTAAAAAGTGCGCGATGTCTTCTTCGGTGGGGCTTTTGATGTCAAAGCGCAGCGAGAGCCAGCGCAGACCCATGGTCACGACAACGCATACGATCAGCGCGGCGACATTGCTCATGATGCCGCTCATAACGAGACACACATAGCTTGTCGATCCGGCGATGGCCGCGATGGCATAAAAGTTAGTGCGTTGGAAAATGCCCGGAACCACGCCCATAAAGCCGTCGCGCAGCATGCCGCCACCTACTGCGGTGAAGAAGCCCATCATGATGCAAACGACGGGCGCAAAGCCGTAGACCAGCGCCTTGTCTGCGCCGGTTGCCGCATAGATGCCGACCGAGATGATGTCGAGCAAGGGGATGAGTTTTTCGGGCTTGTCGACGATTGCCGGGAAAATGTAGATGATGGCTGCCGTGGCAATGGAAAGCGGCAGCGCCATTGGCTGGTTGAGGATGTAGACGTTGCCCACCTGCAGCGTCATGTCGCGCAAGAGACCGCCGCCCAGACCGCAGACCACCGCGAGCGCGACCGCGCCCACCAGGTCGAGCTTGTGCTCGCGCGCAACCAACACGCCCGAGATCGATGCCGCGACGACGGCGAACATCTCGAGCCAAAACGGGATGGCAACCATGGCATCCGAGGCGTGTGCGGTAACGATCATAGCGGCGGCAACGGGCAAGATGGGGTCCTTTGGGTTGTTGGTTTAGACAATGCCCGTACATAGTACATGTTCGGCGCCGATTGCGACCCTATTGCTCGGCAAACGGTCGGGACTGGGTGGGGGCGTGGCGTTGCTGGAATGCCAGGGGTCCAGAACATGTACGTCACGCTCCAAAAACGACATTTTCCGACATCTTTGAAGGCTGACGTACATGTTTGGATTGAGCTCACAGCATGAGTGAGTTGATTTACTCACATCCGGTATATTTCCCCACTTCAACGGACATAAGAGTTGGATACCGGCTCAGAGCGAGAGGCCCTCAATGGATACCCCTGTTCTCATTTCGCATAAAACTGCATGGCTTGTCCATCATGCACCCCAGAATTTGGTTCAGTCTCTTGCGCGGCACGACTACCAGATAGGCGCACAAGGCATTTCCACCCAACAACGCGTTGTGCGCATACGACAGGCGCTTACCGACTGCGGCATTCCGTCCGATATGCTCAAGACTATCGATATCTCGGTTGTATTCGAGTTCGAGCGAATTCGCACCAAAGGCGTCATTTGCCACATGCTTGGACAAAATCTTCCCTACGAGCATATTAACGAGTTGACGCCCGGAGTCTTTATCACCGACGAAGCCTTCACCTTCGTGCTCGCTGCCGAGTGGATGGATAGGATCGAATATCTCGAATATGGCTATGAAGTTTGCGGCGATTATCGCATGAGGCTCAATCCCGCCGACCCTTATACCGAGCAACCAGCCACCACCTCCAAGGATGAAATAACCGAACTGCTCGATCGGCATCCCGGCAAACCCGGTGCCACACGTGCACGGCTCGCGCTCAGGCACATCTACGATCACTCGGCCTCGCCTATGGAGACCGCTTCGGCAATTGCCCTCTCGCTCCCAACAAGCGAAGGCGGCGTTGGCATTAGAGGTATCGAACTCAACAAACCGCTCGAGATCCCTCAACGTCTCTGGCATTGCGCCAAAGCTCGAACACTCAAAATCGATGCGCTCGTGACCTATAAGCGCAGGGAGCTCGGTATCGAATATAAGGGCGGTTTTCACGATGAGCTCGAGCGCAAGGGAGCAGATGCGGAGCGAGAGGCCGTTCTCTCCCAAATGGGATATCGAATCGTTACGCTCACTTCGGCTCAGTTCGGCAGCCAGCTCGCCTTTCACCGCGCCATGAACAACATTCGCGAAGCACTCGGCATGCCTCGCTGTACCGACACCGGGTACCAGAGAAAACAAAACGAACTACGCAAGGCACTTATCCGCAACTGGAAAAGCATGCGAGACGAAGAGGCACCTTCCGAATAGTGCCGCTCCCGTGAGCTCAATCCAAACGTGTACGTCAGCCTCCAGAGATGTCGAAAAATGTCGGTTTTGGAGGGTGACGTACATGTTTTTGAGGGAGGGGCAGGTTCGAATCCCTCCTCCTCCGCCGTATTTGCTTGTTAGGAACTCAAAACAAAAAAGCCCCCGTTTTCGGGAGCTTTCTCAACTAAACTGGCGGAGGAGGAGGGATTCGAACCCTCGTCACCGGGAGCACCGGTGAAACGGTTTTCGAGACCGCCGCATTCAACCACTCTGCCACCCCTCCGCGTGGGGTAAAAACAAAGCAGGCTCGAAGGCCTGCTTTGGAATTAACTGGCGGAGAGTCAGGGATTTGAACCCTGGAGACGCTTTTGACGCCTACACGATTTCCAATCGTGCTCCTTCGGCCACTCGGACAACTCTCCGTTAAATGCGAAAGTCAGTATACACGAGGAATCGCAAAGTGCAAACAGAAAAGTTGGCATTTTTTAAAACGCTTGGCCGTGCTTGGCGCTGCAGTGGGGCTTGAGGTGCCAAAAAACGGCTTCCGACCAGCGTGGTTGATCAACTCAATTGTTCAAAAAAGGGTATTCATAAGCGACTTGGCAATGAATTTAAAAATCTTTGGGTGGTGCTGTGGACCACTGGTATGCATTTTGCGACCACAGCCTTGTGCCCGTTGACCTGCAGCTTGGCTCAGCTTGTCCCCGCGGCACCGTATCTTGTCCACAAATCCGTCAAGCTCTTGGTCAGCATTTGGTTGGAAGACGCATGAAGTGCCGTGTGAGTATGGACATATGTGGAGGTCATGAGGTTGTAGCTGCACATTCTTGCAGCCTGGGAGGTTGAAAGATATTATTACCAAGTCTTTTCCTGCTTCAGGCGCACCTTCACGACCTGAAGCCACATTTGCCCAGAGGAGGTGACAATATGAAGGCTTATGAACTGCTGTTCTTTGTTGACCCGTCGCTCGACCCCGAGACTCGTCTCGCTGTTATGAAGCGTATCGATACCACGATCGCTGAGGGCGCTGGCAAGGTCGACTCCGTTGACGAGTGGGGCAAGCGCAAGCTCGCCTACGAGATCAACGACCTCACCGATGGTGACTACACCCTCATCAACTTCCACGCAGATCCTACCCAGATCGCCGAGCTTGATCGCGTCCTGCGCATCACCGATGCTGTGGTCCGCCACATGATCGTCCGTCGCGACGACCAGGAGTAAGACTGTCGTTTTGGACTGGGCTTGTGCCCCAAGAGGAAGTAGTGAGTTATGAGCATCAATCGAGTGAACATCACCGGTAACCTCACGCGTGATCCCGAGCTGCGCGCCACCGCCGGCGGAACCCAGGTTCTGTCCTTTGGCGTCGCCGTGAACGATCGTCGCCGCAACCCGCAGACTGGCGAGTGGGAGGACTATCCCAACTTTGTCGACTGCACTATGTTCGGCACGCGCGCCGAGGCCGTGAGCCGTTTCCTGGCAAAGGGAAACAAGGTCGCGATCGAGGGCAAGCTGCGCTACAGCTCTTGGGAGCGCGACGGCCAGCGCCGGAGCAAGCTTGAGGTCATCGTCGATGAGATCGAGTTTATGAGCTCCCGTGGTGGCCAGGGTGGCTACGATCAGGGCGGTTACGCCCCCGCAGCCCCCGCGCCCGCAGCACGTCCTGCCGCACCGGTGGCTACGCCGCCCGCGGTCGACGTCTACGATGAGGACATCCCGTTTTAAGGGCTGTTCACCTATTTTTGAGTGAGAGGCGGCTTCGGTTCGCCGAAGTTGCCAAACGAAAGGTATTTTGACATGGCTAATGATTTTTCTGCACGTCAGCCGCGTCGTAAGTACTGCCAGTTCTGCAAGGAGAACACTGAGTTCATCGACTATAAGGACACTCAGCTTCTCCGTAAGTACATGACCGACCGTGGCAAGATCAAGCCCCGTCGCGTCACTGGCGCTTGCACGCAGCATCAGCATGACATCGCCAACGCCATCAAGCGCGCCCGCGAGATGGCTCTCCTGCCGTACACCGTCCCCGTGGTTTCCTCTCGTGGCAACCGCGACCGCGGCTAAGAAGGGAGACGCATCATGAAGGTTATTCTTCTCGATGAGATCAAGGGCAAGGGCGGCGAGGGTGACGTCGTAGAGGTCGCTCAGGGTTACGCTGAGAACTTCCTGTTCCCCAAGAAGCTCGCTGTTGCCGCCACCAAGGGCAACCTCAAGCAGCTTGACGAGCGTCGCAACAACATCGCCAAGCGCGAGGCCGTCCGTCTGGCTACCGCCAACGAGACCAAGGCTGCCTTCGAGGGCAAGACGGTCACCGTTGACGTCAAGGTCGGCGACGAGGGCATCCTCTTTGGCTCCGTTACCGCCGCTATGATCGCTGACGCCATCAAGGCTCAGCTCGGTATGGACATCGACCGCAAGCGCGTCGAGCTCGGTAAGCCCATCAAGGTTGCCGGTGCCCACACCGTTGCCATCTCGCTGTACCGCGAGATCAAGGCCGAGGTTGTCGTTCTCGTTGGCGTTACCGCCGAGGAGCTCGCTGCCGAGGCTGAGGCTGAGGAGGCCGCTGAGGTCGCCGAGGCCGAGACCGCCGAGGTCGAGACTGAGGCTGCTGCCGAGTAGCATTTGCTGCAACGCAACAATCTTGTTCTAAGAAGGGCGCTCTGGGAGACCAGGGCGCCCTTTTGTTTTCTACGCTCAGCGAGCGTCATGGCAGGCGTTGCGTCGAAGTCCTATACACGGGACCGTTCATCCGTTTCGTTCGGTGATGATTGCCGGGGCGCGGCCCGTTTTGGGACTGTGGCTGATACTATGGATGCTCGCAAGCGATATGAATGAGGATGCTCATGGCATATGATGAAAGGGAGACGGGGCTGACGGTCGAGGACCGTGGCTCCAAGTTGGGTCTCCCTCAAAACCAAGATGCAGAGGCCAATGTACTGGCCGCCATGCTGCTGTCGCCCGAGGTGGTCGAGGAGGCCCAGGTCGAGCTGCAGCCCGATGACTTCTACCGGCCCATTCATAAGACCATCTACACCGCGATGGTCGATATGTACAACAGCCGCATTCCCATCGACTCTATCTCGCTGATCGATTACCTGCGCAGCATCAACAAGCTTGATGCCGTGGGCGGCGAGGCCTACATTTTGGAGCTGATGGGTCAGACCCTGTCGCTCGTCAACTGGCAGCACCATGCCGCCATCGTCCGTCGCGACTCGATGCTACGCGAGCTGATCGGTGCCACCAACGAGATCAACGCACTGGCCTATAACGCCCCTACCGACACCAAAGAGGTCGTGGAGCTGGCCGAGAGCAAGCTGCTCAAGGTCACGGCGCGCGAGGTCAAGTCGAGCTATAAGACACTGACCGAGTTTATGGTCGAGGCCTATAACGAGGCCGAGGAAGTGTGTAAGGCCGGCGGACAGGCCGCGGGCGTGCCCACCGGCTTCCCGTCGCTCGACCGCATGCTTATGGGTTTCCGCGAGGGCCAGCTCATCATTATCGGCGCCCGCCCTGCCGTGGGTAAGACGTCGTTCGCTCTGAACCTGGCGCTGAATGCCGCCGCTGC
This sequence comes from uncultured Collinsella sp., assembly GCA_905197595.1. GTDB lineage: Bacteria > Actinomycetota > Coriobacteriia > Coriobacteriales > Coriobacteriaceae > Collinsella. The sequence goes on along the minus strand of CAJJZM010000002.1, from coordinate 57,737 downwards.
GGGCTATACCGTTGGCTTCTTTTCGCTGGAGATGTCGGGCAAGGAAATTGCCCAGCGCCTGATTTGCGCCTACGCCATGATTTCGATCAGCGACTTCCGTACGGGCCGCATTAGCCCCGAGCAGTGGGCCAATATCAACGAGGCCACGCAGACTTTGTCTAAGCTCGACATTCTGATTGACGATACGCCCGGCACCACGGTGACCGAGATCCGCGCCAAGAGCCGCCGCATGCTTCACAACAAGGAGAAGGCCATCATTATCCTGGACTACCTGCAGCTGGTGAGTCCTCCGCCGGGGCGTCGCTCCGAGAGCCGTACCGTCGAGGTCTCCGAGATGTCGCGTGGTTTAAAGATCATGGCCAAGGAGCTCAAGATTCCGTTGATCGCGCTGTCGCAGCTGTCGCGTCAGGTCGAGTCCCGTACCGGCAAACGCCCGCAGCTTTCCGACCTGCGTGAATCGGGCTCCATCGAGCAGGACGCCGACATCGTTATGTTCTTGGACCGCTCCGCCGACGAGGCCGAGGCCTCGCGTGACGATCGACCCGACGAGGGCGTTACGCGTATCGTCGTGGCCAAGAACCGTTCGGGCCCGATCGGTGACGTCGACCTGATGTTCCTGCCGGCATCCACCAAGTTCTATGAGCTTGATGGGGCGCATACCGAGGAGTAGGACAGGCGCCCGTTGCACGGGTATACTGGGAATGTTTTGTGCTTCTGCGTGCCGGCGTGGCGCGTAGACAGTCCATGAATGTAAGGAGTAAACATGCCGTCAACCGTTTTGGTCGGTGCCCAGTGGGGCGATGAGGGCAAGGGTAAGATTTGCGACCTGGTCGCCGGCGACTTCGATGCCGTCGTGCGCTATTCGGGCGGTAATAACGCCGGCCACACCATCGTCGTCAACGGCAAGAAGTACGGCCTGCACCAGGTGCCCTCCGGCATCATGTATTCCGACCATGTGTCGGTGATCGGTAACGGCTGCGTCGTCAACCCCAAGGTTGTCCTTGAGGAGATTGACATGTTCGAGGCCGACGGCATCACCACCAAGAACCTCAAGATCAGTGGCAACGCGCACATCATCATGCCGTACCACATCGATCTGGATGGTGCTTTTGAGCAGAAGCTCGGCAAGAAGAACATCGGTACCACCAAGCGCGGCATCGGTCCGTGCTACCAGGACAAGATGGCCCGCATCGGCCTGCGCATGCAGGACATGCTGGACGAGGCGCTGTTCCGCGACAAGCTGGAGACTGCTCTTGCCCGCGTGAATCCCGAGCTCGAGCTCATCTACCACCTGCCCACCTACACCGTGGACCAGATCTGCGACGAGTACCTGCCCATGGCCGAGCGCCTGCGCCCCTACATCACCGAGACGAGCCTGCTGCTCAACAACATGATCGATGAGGGCAAGGACCTGCTGTTCGAGGGTGCCCAGGCGACGCTGCTCGACATCGATCACGGCACCTATCCGTACGTGACGTCTTCCAATTGCACCGCCGGCGGCGCCATCACCGGCTCCGGCGTCGGTATGAAGAATGTCGACCGCGTGCTGGGCGTCATGAAGGCCTATATCACCCGCGTCGGTTCGGGCCCCATGCCCACCGAGCTTTCCTATGAGTCCGAGGCCGGCCACACGCTGACCGAGGAGGGCCACGAGTACGGCGTGACCACCGGTCGCCGTCGTCGTTGCGGCTGGTTTGACGGCCCTATCGCCAACTATGCCTCGCGCGTCAACGGCCTCACCGACATCGCCATGACCAAGCTCGACGTGCTTTCGGCCTTCGACACCATTAAGGTATGCGTTGCCTATGACGTCGATGGCGAGCGTTACACGAGCGTGCCTGAGCACCAGGTGCGCTTTGAGCATGCCAAACCCATCTACGAGGAGCTCCCGGGCTGGAAGTGCGATATCACCGGTTGCCGCAGCTTTGACGAGCTGCCGCAGGAGGCTCAGGACTACGTGGCGTTTATCGAGGATCTGGCACACACCCGCGTGACGTTCATTGGCGTCGGCGCCGATCGCGAGCAGATCATCAACCGATTCTGGAAGTAATCGGCACTATTCGGTTATTGCGATATACCCCTTTGCAGCCCAAGCGGGCGGCCGAGGGGTATATTTGCTTTGTAATGGGTCCGCATGGTTGGCGGGCCGTTCATCCATAGAGGAGGCACCCTTGAAGGCGGACACTCAAACCATCGACATCCTGTTGTTGGGCAGCGGCGGCCGCGAGCATGCTCTGGCAGCTAAGCTCGCAGCATCACCGCGCGCCGGCAAGCTCTACATTGCGCCGGGTAACGGCGGCACCGCGAGCTGCGGCGAGAACGTGGTTCTCGACGATTGCGATCCTGCGGCCGTGGCGGCGTTTGCCCAGAGCCACGGATGCGGACTTGTGGTAATTGGCCCCGAGGCTCCGCTCGTGGCGGGCGTAGCCGATGCCGTGCGCGCGGCGGGCATTCCCTGCTTTGGCCCGGGTGCCGAGGGCGCTCAGATGGAGGGCTCCAAGCTGTTCTCCAAGCAGCTCATGGAGCGTGCCGGCATTCCGACGGCCGCCTACGGCTCGTTTACTGACGAGGCTTCGGCTCTTGCCTATGTGCGCGAGCAGGGTGCCCCGCTGGTCGTGAAGGCTGACGGCCTGGCCGCGGGCAAGGGCGTTATCGTGGCGACTGAGCTTGCGCAGGCCGAGGAAGCCGTGCGCGAGTGCTTTGGCGGCACCTTTGGCGATGCCGGCAACACCGTTGTCATTGAGGAAATGCTGGTTGGCCCCGAGTGCTCGCTGCTGGCCTTTACCGACGGCAAGACCGTGCGTCCTATGGCCACCTCGCAGGATCACAAGCGTGCGCTCGAGGGCGACCTTGGCCCCAACACCGGCGGCATGGGCGTTTACAGCCCGGTGCCCATCGTGACCGACGAGGAGCACGCCACGATGGTGGCGGTCATGGAGCAGACCGTGGCCGAGCTTGTCGCCGAGGGCATCGACTACCGCGGCTGCCTGTACGGAGGCTTTATGCTCACCCCCGCCGGCCCCAAGGTGCTGGAGTTCAACGCCCGCTTTGGCGACCCTGAGACGCAGGTCGTGCTGCCGCGCCTCAAGAACGACCTGGTCGAGGTCATGCTGGCTTGTGCCAACTGCGAGCTCGATCAGATTGAGCTCGATTGGCGTGACGAGTGGGCCGTGGCTGTTGTCCTGACGAGCGCGGGCTACCCCGGCAGCTACGAGAAGGGCAAAGTCATCACCGGCATCGCCGACGCCGAGGCCATGGAGAACGTGACCGTGTACCATGCCGGCACCGCCGTGGTGGATGGCCAGCTCGTGACCAACGGCGGCCGTGTGCTTGCCGTGACCGCGCTGGGCGACACGTTCGAGAACGCCCGCAACCTTGCCTACGAGGCTTGCGAGAAGATTGATTTTGAGGGCAAGACCCTGCGTCATGACATCGGTCTGCGCGCGCTGCGTGGCCGCGACGCCTGGGATGCCTAAAGTCCGAGAGGAATGAGACGGATGGACGAGAAGAACGAAGAGCTCGTGGACGCGCAGATCGTCGAAGAGGGCAGCCGCATGTATGGGCACGCCGAGGGCGAGCCTGGTGGCGAGGTCGCTGACGAGCCGTCGCTGGTGCTGGGCGACGACGACCCGCACGATGCCGAGCTGCACGAGAAGATTCTTTCGGAGGAGTGTGCCTGGAAGGGCAAGATCCTCGACGTCCACCGTCTTGAGGTTGAGCTGCCCAACGGTCACCGCAGCGCCCGCGATATCGTTCGCCATCCGGGTGCGGCGGCCGTTGTGGCACTGACCGAGAGCGGCAAGATTGTACTGGTGCGTCAGTACCGCACCGCCATCGACCGCGTGACGGTCGAGATTCCCGCCGGCAAGCTCGATCCAGGCGAGGACCCGCTCGATTGCGCCAAGCGCGAGCTGCATGAGGAGACGGGCTTTAGGGCCGGTCGCATTCGCTTTTTGACGTCGATTGTCACGTCCTGCGGCTTCTGTGACGAGATCATTCACATCTACTTGGCTACCAAGCTCGAGTTTGATGCGCCCAACCCCGATGATGACGAGTTTGTCAACGTGGACCTGGTGCCGCTGCACGAGCTGATCGACGCCGTACTCGACGGCAAGATCGAAGACGCCAAGACCGTTGTGGGTGCCTTGGCTTGCGATAGCATCGCACACAGGCTGGGCGGAACTGAGCTTTAAAAGCGAGGGCGACCCTGGGGCAAACACTACTGATTATTTTGCCCCAGGGTCTTACGTTATTGTTTTATCTCCGAGGACTGCATGTTTAGAAGGTTTTTGTCTTATTACAAGCCCCAGATGGGGCTTTTTGTTGCTGATACTGTTTGCGCTCTGGTGCTTGCCGCCATTGACCTTGCGTTCCCCATTATCCTGCGCAATTTGACCGGTGGGCTATTTACTCAGGGTCAGGCTGCCATTATGCAGGCGCTCGGCATGATCGCGGTGGGCTTGGTGCTGATGTATGCCGTCCGCTGCGCCTGCCGCTATTTTGTGAGCTATTGGGGTCACGTGATGGGCGCGCGCATGGAGTCCAAAATGCGCGAGGACCTGTTTGACCAGTATGAGCGCTTTAGCTTTGCGTACTTTGACCGCAACAGCTCGGGCGACATGATGAGCCGCGTGGTCAACGACCTGTTCGATATCTGCGAGGCGGCGCACCACGTGCCCGAGTGGATCATCATCTGCGGCATCGAGATTATCGGCTCGTTTGTGATCCTCTTTACCATCGCCCCAGTGCTGGCGCTCGCCATGGCCGTGGTGACGGCGGCGTTTGCGGTCATCATGTTTTGGCAGAACATGCGCATGCGCGAGGTCTTTAGCGACAATCGCAAAAAGATCAGCGGCATCAATGCGCAGCTGCAGGATTCGCTGGCGGGCATGCGCGTGGTCAAGAGCTTTGCCAATGAGGAGACCGAACGTTTCAAGTTCCGCGCCTCCAACAATCGCTACCTTTCGTCCAAAGAGAACATGTACCACGCCATGGGCGTCTATACCGCGACGTATGGCCTGCTCTCGGGCGTGCTCTACGTGATCGTGGTGCTGCTCGGCGGCTGGCTGGTGGCTCAGGGACAGCTGCAGGCGGTCGATATGGCGACCTTTGCACTCTATATTTCGCTGTTCTGCACGCCGCTCGAGACACTCGTCAATTCGGCCGAAACGTATCAGAAGGCTATCGCCGGCTTTAAGCGTATGGACGAGGTGCTCTCGACCGCGCCGGATATCCAGGACAAGCCGGGCGCTACGGATCTGCAGGTGACTGCCGGCGCCGTGGAGTATCACGACGTGTGCTTTAACTACGAGGATGTTGAGCTGGGCGAGGGCGATGCCGACGAGCGTACCGTTATCGACCATATGGACCTGTCCATCAAGCCCGGGCAGACCATCGCTTTGGTTGGCCCTTCGGGCGGTGGCAAGTCCACGACCTGTTCGCTGCTGCCGCGCTTTTATGACGTGGCCGCCGGATCCATTAGCATCGACGGCCAGGACGTGCGCGATGTGACGCAGCGGAGCCTGCGTCGCGCCATCGGCCTGGTGCAGCAGGATGTCTATCTGTTTGACGGCACGATTGGCGAGAACATCGCCTACGGCAAGCCGGGCGCTACGGCGGAAGAGATCGCCGAGGCCGCCCGTCGCGCCAACATCGATGCCTTTATCGAGTCGCTTCCACAGGGCTATGACACGGTCGTGGGCGAGCGCGGCAGCCGTCTTTCGGGCGGACAGAAACAGCGCGTTGCCATCGCGCGTGTGTTTCTCAAGAATCCCAAAATCTTGATCTTGGACGAGGCGACGAGTGCTTTGGATAACGAGAGCGAGGAGGCAGTCCAGGAGTCGATCGAAGAGCTGGCACGCGGCCGCACCACGATTATCATCGCCCACCGTCTCTCGACCATTAAACATGCCGATGAGATTGCGACCGTTGAGCATGGTCGCGTTGTGGAACGTGGCACGCATGAACAGCTTCTCGCCCGTGGCGGCACCTATGCCCGTTACTATCGAATGCAGTTCGAAGGTGCGCGTGCGCACGAGCTCGACTGATTGATATGACAGGAAGTTTATGGCTGACAAGAACCCTTTGACTCCGGAAGAAGTGACGGAGTTATTCTCCGAAATCGATGCATCCGGTGTCTTGGATCCCACGCTTGCCAAAAAGCGAACCGAGCGCATGCGTGAGAAGGAGGCTGCGGCCAAGCGCGGTGACAAAGCTGCGCTAGCGCAGCTGCGCAGCGAGGACCGCGCGAGCCAGGCAAAACATATCGACCCGCTGTCCGAGGACGATCCTTCGGGCTCGCAGGTGAGCCATACCATTACGAAGACCGCGATGGCCGTGGTCATCGGTATTTTGGTGCTGATCGTGGGCATGCAGATTGGCTACGGCGTGATGCGCCGTCTGAATACCGCCAATCTGTCCGAGAGCGTTTCGGTCGATACCGTTTCGACGGCGCTGAAGGGCGGCCTTGAGTGGGGCAACGGCTTTACGCAGTTCCCGCTCGACTTTACCGTCGATGAAGCCGATGAGCGTACGGGCACGGTCGAGGTGACGGTGTTGGACACATCGTCTGCCAACGAGCTCGAGCTGCTGTCCAACGGGCAGATTCAGGCCGCGGCACTTGCGACCAACGCGCTGCTCAACGATAAGATTGACCGCGTGGTGTATAACGTTCACGCCTATATCGACGAGGATAGCAACATTCAGCACGATTCCTTCTTTGGCATGTTTCCCGCTCAGGGCCACCAGAGCGCCATCCTGACGTTCGTGTGGACCAAGAGCTCATCCAACGCTACGAGTATCGACTGGAAGATGCGCATCGTGAGTATGGATGACACCATCGCCGAGCGCATTCAGAAGCAGGTGAACTCGGTGTCGTCGTTGATTGAGGACCCGGTGGTGAGCCAGACCAAGATTGACGAGGAAAAGGCCGAACGTGACCTGGAGCATCGTCTGCATGGCCGCGAGATTTTCCGCGGCGGCAAGCCCGACCGAACGCCGTCCGAACTGCTGGAGCAGGACAAGAAAAAGTAAGAGGCCATTATCCCGCGTGAGCCACAAGCCCACGCGGGATAATTTTTCTGGGACGGGGATTAAAAAATCATTATGCATAGAAAGTCATAATTATCATTTCGTAAACATTTCGATGAAATTAACGCCATGGAGCATACTTGCGGTTACAATACCGCGAGGCCTAACTACCAACCTTTAAGCCGGTCCCGTGAGACCGGGAAGGAGAATTATGGCGAACAACCATACCGCGGGCACTGCTGCCCGCACCATCGCGCCCAGCGAACTTTGCCAGCGTATGCTGGCAAAAACCAGTAAGGGCATCTGCGGTCCCTGCATCCTGTATCTCGAGGATGGGACCATTTTTTATGGACGTTCATGCGGCGCCGAGGGCACCGCGACCGGCGAAGTCTGCTTCAACACCTCGCTCGAGGGCTATTTTGAGGTCATGACCGATCCGAGCTATGCCGGCCAAATCGTAACCATGACCTATCCGCAGATCGGCAACTACGGCATCGATGAGACCGACGTCCAGTCGGCCTTCCCCGGTGACGCCGCTCGCCCTGCGAGCGCTCCGGCCATGCGTGGCATGATCGTGCGCGACATGTGCGCCACGCCTTCTAACTGGCGTTCTGCCGAAAGCGTGCCGGAGTACCTGCGCGCCCACGGTATCGTCGCTATCGAGGGCGTCGACACCCGCGCCTTGGTGCGCCACCTGCGCGACAACGGCTCCAAGATGGGCATTATCTCGACCGAGGTCTTTGACGTCGACGAACTTGCCGAGCGTCTGGCCGCAGCCCCCACGTTGGTGGGCGAGAACCTGGTCAAGACCGTGAGCTGCCCTGAGCCCCATGCCTTTGCTGCGAGCGACCTGCCTACTACGCATGATTTTGCGCTCACCGCCGCCGCCCCTGCCCGCCACAAGGTGGTTGCCTACGACTGCGGCGTGAAGCGCGGCATTCTGGAGGGCCTGGTCCGCGCCGGCTGCGATCTTACCGTCGTGCCGTGGGATACGCCCGCGAGTGAGGTGCTCGACATGAATCCCGATGGCGTCTTTTTGTCCAACGGCCCCGGCGACCCCGATGCCGTGGTGGAGACCTACGAGCAGGTGCAGCAGCTGATCGGCAAGGTGCCGGTCTTTGGTATTTGCCTGGGTCATCAGATGATCAGCCTGGCCTGCGGCGCTCAGATGGAAAAGCTTAAGTTCGGTCACCGCGGTGGTAACCAGCCGGTTATGAACCTGGTGAGCCGCCGCGTGGAGATTACCGCGCAAAACCATGGCTTTGGCCTGCTGTTCCCCAGCTTGGGCAAACTTGTCCCCGAGCTTTCCGGTGGCGAGACCGAGCACGCGGCCGATGGCGACCTGCGCGTCTGGGTGCGCCGCGGTATCGCGCCGGTCGTGATGAACGAGCGCTTCGGCCGCATTCGCCTGACGCATGTGAACCTCAACGACGGCACCGCCGAGGGCATCCAACTGCTCGACGCGCCGTGCTTCTCGGTGCAGTACCACCCCGAGGCCTCGCCCGGCCCCACCGATGCCCACTATCTCTTTACCGCCTTTACGCGACTCATGGACGGCGAGGAGAACTACCTGGACATCGACACCGCGAAGGACCGCCTCGCCGGCTGGAATTTCGCCGAGTCCGAGAACGCCGCGATCGAGACCGAGGAGAACTAGCATGCCTAAACGTACCGACATCAAGCGTATCCTCGTCATTGGCTCGGGCCCCATCGTCATCGGCCAGGCCTGCGAGTTCGACTACTCCGGCGCCCAGGCCTGCAAGGTCCTCAAGGAGGATGGCTTTGAGGTCATCCTGGTCAACTCCAACCCGGCGACCATCATGACCGACCCGGGCTTGGCCGACCGCACCTATGTCGAGCCCATCACCGCCGAGTTTATCGAGCGCGTGATCAAGAAGGAGCGCCCGGACGCGCTGCTGCCCACGCTGGGCGGCCAGACCGGTCTGAATGCCGCGGTCGAGCTGGCAAAGGACGGCACACTCGACAAGTACGGCGTCGAGATGATCGGCTGTGACCTGGCCGCCATCGAGCGCGGCGAGGACCGTAAGCTCTTTAACGAGGCCATGGCCGAGATCGGCCTGGAGGTCGCGCGCTCGGGCTATGCCTACAGCGTGGCTGACGCCGAGGCCATCGCCGAGCGTGTGGGCTATCCCTGCGTGCTGCGTCCGAGCTTTACCTTGGGCGGCGCCGGTGGCGGCATCGCGCATACTCACGAGGAACTCGTCTCCATCGTGAGCCAGGGCCTTGAACTCTCGCCTGCCCATGAGGTGCTGGTCGAGGAGTCCATCGAGGGCTGGAAAGAGTACGAGATGGAGGTCATGCGCGACCACGCCGGCAACGGCATCATCGTGTGCTCCATCGAGAACCTCGACCCCATGGGCGTACATACCGGCGACTCCATCACCGTGGCGCCGGCACAGACCCTCTCCGACCTTGAGTATCAGCGCATGCGTGTCGCCTCGCTCGCTATCTTGGAGAAGATCGGCGTCGAGACTGGCGGCTCTAACGTGCAGTTTGCCGTGAATCCTCAAACCGGCCGCCTGATTGTCATCGAGATGAACCCGCGCGTGAGCCGTTCGTCCGCGCTGGCCTCCAAGGCCACGGGTTTCCCCATCGCCAAGGCCGCCGCTCGCCTGGCCGTGGGCTACACGCTCGACGAGATCGTCAACGACATTACCAAGGCCACGCCCGCCTGCTTTGAGCCCACGATCGACTACTGCGTGGTCAAGGTACCGCGCTTTGCCTTCGAGAAGTTCAAGGGCACCGACCCCACGCTCACCACGCGCATGAAGGCTGTGGGCGAGATTATGGCGATCGGTCGCACCTTTGAGGAGGCCTTTGGCAAGGCCATGCGCTCGTTGGAGGATGGGCACCAGGGCATTTGCGCCGGCGGCAAGGAGGGCGCCGACAAGCTGAGCGACGCTGAGCTCGCCCAGGCCGTGGGCACCCCGACCGAGCACCGCATCTTCTTTGTGGTCGAGGCCCTGCGCCGCGGCTGGGATGTTGCACGCATCCACGCCATTTGCGGTATCGATCCGTGGTACCTCAACCGCATCAACGATATGGTGCAGGTCCAGGAAAGCATCCGCGGCCTGCGCGTGGAGGACATTGACGCCGACGCGATGCGCCTACTCAAGCAGTATGGCACGAGCGATGCCGAGATTGCCGCGCTGACCGGCTCGGACGAGCGTTTTGTTCGCGCTTACCGCAAGGGTCTGGGCGTGGTCCCCAGCATGAAGACGGTCGATACCTGCGCCGCCGAGTTCTCGAGTGCGACGGAATACCACTACAAGACCTACGAGAACATCTACCGCACGAGCCCGGTCGCCAAGAAGTGCGTTGCCCCCGACGAGACCACGCCGGCAAGCAAGCCCAAGGCGATGATTCTGGGTGCCGGCCCCAACCGTATCGGCCAGGGTATCGAGTTTGACTACTGCTGCGTGCATGCGAGCTATGCGTTGGCGGCCCGCGGCTTCGAGACCATCATGGTCAACTGCAACCCCGAGACCGTCTCGACCGACTATGACACGTCCGACCGCCTGTACTTTGAGCCGCTTACCTACGAGGACGTCATGGACGTTATCGATGTTGAGCGCCCTGACGGTGTCGTGGTGACGCTCGGCGGCCAGACCCCGCTTAAGCTGGCGCGCATGCTCGAGGAGAGCGGCGTGAACATCATGGGTACCAAGCCCGACGCCATCGATTTTGCCGAGGACCGCGAGCGTTTTGCCGCCCTGCTCGACAAACTGGGCATCATGTACCCGCCGGCGGGTCAGGCCACCTCGTTTGAGGAGGCCGAGGCCGTGGCCGCACACATTGGCTACCCGTTGCTGGTGCGTCCGAGCTATGTGCTGGGCGGCCGCGGCATGATGATCGCCTACGATGCCGAGCATCTGCGCGATTACATGGCCGAGGCTGCGCGCATTAGCCCCGACTATCCGGTGTACCTCGATCGCTTCCTGGAGGGTGCGATCGAGTCCGATGTCGACGCATTGTGCGACGGCGAGGAGGTCTACATCGGAGGCATCCTGGAGCATATTGAGGAGGCCGGCATTCACTCCGGTGACTCCGCGACCTGCATTCCGCCGTTCAGCTTTAGCGAGAGCCTGCAGGCGAAGCTCCGCGAGACCACGCGTCGCATCGCGATGGCGCTGGGAGTCCGCGGCCTGGTCAACGTACAGTACGCCATCAAGGGCGAGACCGTCTACGTGATCGAGGCCAACCCGCGTGCCAGCCGTACCGTGCCGTTCATCTCCAAGGCCACCGGCGTGCCGCTGGCCAAGTGCGCGGCGCGTATCATGGCAGGCGATTCCATCGCGAGCTTGGGCCTGCCGAGCGACGAGCGTCAGCTGGACTGGTTCTGTATGAAGGAAGCCGTTATGCCCTGGGGCCGTTTCCCAGGCGCCGACGTTATCCTGGGGCCCGAGATGAAGTCGACGGGCGAGGTCATGGGTATCGCCAAGAGCTATCCCGAGGCATACGCCAAGACGCAGCTGGCGATCGACTACAAGCTGCCCGACCCGAGCAGCGGCAAGGTGTTCATCAGTGTGTGCGACCGCGACAAGCGCCATATCCTTTCGGTCGCCCGCATCTTGCGCTACCTGGGCTTTGATATCTGCTCCACCGAGGGCACGGCGCGCGTGCTGCGCGGCGGCAACGTGACGTGCGAAGTCGTGGAGAAGATCAGCGGCCCGCATGACGGCGAGCGCCCCAACATCGGCGACCTTATCGCCGATGGCAAGATTGCGGTGATTATCAACACGCCGTACGGTCCGGGCTCGCGTGGCGATGGCTACCTGCTGCGTACCGAGGCCGTGCGCCGCGGCGTGACCTGCGTGACGGCGATGTCTGCAGCCAACACATACGTGAGCGCCATCGAGGCCGTGCGCGAGGACCAGCAGGGTCACGGCAGCGCCAACGACATGGGCATGGACGTCATCGCCCTGCAGGACCTGCCGCAGCACACGGTGTAATGTGACCTGGTCGGCCGGGGCGGCAGCCGGACACTTTCTCTCGGAAACTGGGCTTCGCGAAGTTTTCCGAGAGAAAGGACCGCCTCCCGCCCCGGCCTACGGTGACTCGGTTGCACCGTGTGCTGCCGAAGGGGCTTTGTGCGATGACTAGGGCTGAATAGAAAATGAGTGTGGGCGCCGTCGTTCGTTTGAACGACAGCGCCCACGTTTTGGATTTATTGGGCTGTGGCAGTGAAGGTTGTTTTGTCGGCGGCGATGTGCACGTGCAGCTTTGCCTGACCGTCGCAGCTGATGAGCACGCCTACCTCGAACGGGGTTCCCGTCTTGTCGTAGGTCGAACGCACGATGCGCATTGCCGCCTTACCGGTGTTCTGTCCCAAAAGGCGCGCCTCATGCTTGTCGAGGTTGACCGCCTCGTAGACGGCATCGACGCTTGCGGGCAGGATGCCGGTCTTTTCCGCGATATAGGCGTAGAGCGAGCCATCCACGTCTTTGCGCGTGAGCTCGGGGCAAAGTGACACGGGGATATAGACGTAGTTGAGCTCCATGGGTTTGTCGTTGGCGAGACGCAGGCGGCGAATCTCCCAGACGGGTGTCCCTTCGGGCACTTTGAGCCCGGAGGCGATGCCACGGATGGCCGGTATGCTTGAAAAGGCGAGAATCTGCGAGCTCGGAACCCGTCCCGCTTCGCGCATCCGCGCGCTGAAATTCAGGGCCAGGTCGATGCCGGGCGCTGAGGTTTGGGGCTTGATGAACGTGCCCTGCCCGCGTTTGCGCACCACGCGCCCCTCGATGACGAGATCTTGGAAACAGCGGCGCACGGTCGCGCGCGATAACTCCAGCCGCTCACAGATTTCGAGCTCGCGTGGCAGCGGCGTCTTGGTGTCGAACGCCTGGCTGGCGATAAGCAGAGCGATTCGATGTTTAAGTTGGACATAGAGCGGCGTATCACCGCTGCGATCGAAGGGTTCGGAGGCGAGAAACGAGATCATGTCCATGGGGTACCTCCATGTCGTGAGCATACGTGACATGGTCTGACACTGCGGGACAAACCGGTGATATCAGGCCCGATTCTTGTTGATATGTATGGTACATAAGGAACATAAAACATTTACCAGGCAATCTACCTGCTATTTTAAAAATAATTGGAAGAAAAAATAATTTAGGCACAAAAATAGTTGCTACCGTTAACCGATGAATAGTTGCCGTTCGCAACTATTTTCTTGTACCGAACATGCCCCAGCGCAACAATAATCTCGGCAAAAAGCAAAGCCGTGCGATACACGGCAGGTCGAGAGGAGACCGCATGCGGTATCTGGTAATGGTCAGTCACGGAACGCTCGCTCCCGGACTGCACAGTGTCCTCAAGATGCTCGGCAATGACGCCCCGAACATCTTGTCGACGAGTCTCGTGGACGGCATGGGCGCTGACGAGTATGTCGAGAACGTCAAGGCGATGCTCGCTCCTGTTACCGCCGATGACGAGGTTGTCCTGCTCGGTGACATCCTGGGCGGATCGCCGCTCACCAATGCTATGAACACGCTGGCCGAGAAGGGTTTGCTCGCCCACACCATTGCCTTCGGCGGTATGAATCTGCCCATGGCTATGACCGCCATGATGGGGCTTGCCACCATGGACCTGGATTCCCTCAAGCAGATGATGCTGCAGGAGGGCAAGAACGGTATGTCCGAGCTCGTGGTCCCGACCGATGACGCCGACGACGAGGACGACGACATCTAGGCAGCGCATCCGCCCCAATTTTTGTGATGGAGCTGGGGTTAAGAGGAAAGACCCCCGGTGATAAGGAAAGGGAGAACGCATGATTTCGTTCATCCGCATTGACGACCGTATGATCCATGGACAGACCGTTACCCGTTGGGCCCTCGAGTATCCCTGCGACGGTCTTATCGCCGTCAACGACGCCGCGGCGTCCAATCCCGTGCTCAAGGAGGCCTACAAGAGTGCCTCGGGCAAGAAGACGTTCGTGTGGACCAAGGAGCACTTCAAGGAGGTCTCCGAGAAGGTTATCAAGTCTCCGACCAAGTACTTCCTGATTACCAAGAACCCGCAGGACATGAAGGAGCTTCTCGTCGACTTCGGGTTCGATCCGGGTATGCGCCATATCATCGTCGGTCCCTGCAACGATCGTCCCGGCACCACCAAGCTCGGCAACAACCAGTCGATCACGCAGGAAGAGGCCCAGGCGCTCGAGGATCTCACCAACGCCGGCTACACGGTCGAGTTCGCCCTTATCAAGGAGAAATCCATTGGTGAGTGGCCAAAGTTCCGCGGTCAGTTTGGCTTCTAGTTAGGCGCCAGCCGCATTTTGGTACCTACAGCCCTGGGGGAAAGGGGCTGAGGAATAAAGAAAGGGGAAAGCATGGCAATCAATGCATTCCAAGCCGCGCTGTTCGGCCTGTTCGCCTGCCTGGCATCACTGCCTGGCATGGGTGGCACGACGATCGGCAACTACACTCTGGGTCGTCCTCTGGTCGCCGGCCTCATCGTCGGCATCATCATGGGCGATATGCAGACGGGCATCCTCGTCGGCGCTGCCATCCAGGTTGTCTACATCGCTCTCGTGACCCCCGGCGGAACCGTCTCCGCCGACGTCCGCGCCGTGTCCTATATCGGCATCCCGCTGGCGATCCTCGCCATCAAGAACTCGGGCATCGATCCCGCCTCCGCTGAGGCTGCCGGCATGGCCGCATCCCTCGGTGCCGCCGTCGGCACGCTCGGCACTGTGCTCTTCTATGGCACCGCCACCATTAACCTGGTATGGCAGGGCATGGGCTGGAAGTGGCTCGAGAAGGGCGACCTCCACAAGCTCTACCTGGTCAACAACGTTCTGCCTTGGATCGGTCACATCGTCTGCTCGTTCCTCCCGACGTTCATCATCACCATGGGCGGCACCGCCATGGTCGACCTCATGAAGACCTACATGCCCATGGACGGCATCGCGATGAAGACGCTGTTCACCGTCGGCTCGCTGCTGCCTACCGTCGGTATCGCCATCCTGCTCAAGCAGGTCATCTCCAAGCCGACGGACTTCCTCACGTTCTTCTTCGGCTTCACCCTGTCCGCTGTCATGGGATGCAACCTGATTGCCGCCGCCGGCATCGGCTGCTTCTTCGCCCTGATCAACTATGAGATCGCTTCGCTCAAGATCGACCTCGCAAACGCTCCCAAGGCAGCTATCGCCTCGGGCTCCGATGATGAGGAAGAGGAGGACATCTAATGGCAGAGAAGAAGAAACTCTCTAAGAAAACGCTTGCCAAGTCGTTCCGCAACTGGTCCTATGGCAACCTGACTTGCTTCTCGCAGGAGCACATGCAGACCTTCGGTTACCTGTGCGCCATGCTTCCGATCGTCGAGGAGCTCTACGACACGCCCGAGGAGCAGAAGCAGGCCCTCCAGACCTACTCCGCGTTCTTCAACACCGAGCCGCAGATCGGCACCATGATTGTCGGCGTCACCGCCGGCCTCGAGGAGGCTCGCGCAAACGGCGAGGCCATCGACGACGACGCCATCAACGGCATCCGCGCCGGCCTCATGGGCCCGCTCGCCGGCCTTGGCGACTCGCTGATCGTCGGTACCCTGATCCCGATCCTGCTCGGTATCGCCCTCGGTCTCTCGACCGGCGGCTCTCCGCTCGGTGCCATCTTCTATATTGTCGTGTGGAACCTGCTCATGTTCCTTGGCATGCGCTTTGCCTACAAGCAGGGCTATGAGCTCGGCGGCAAGGCGGTCGAGGCCCTCGTCGGCCCCAAGGCCAAGGCTCTGCGTGATTCCATCGTGATGGTCGGTACCATGGTCATCGGTGCAGTCGGTGCTACCTGGGTCTCCATCACCTGCAGCCCCAACCTGGTGCTGCCCGGTGGCGGTAAGTTCCAGGACACGCTCGATGGCATCTATCCGCACCTGCTGCCGATGATCTTCATCATCTTCTGCTGGTACATGATGACCAAGAAGAAGGTCAACCCCATCGTTATGATGCTGATCCTCGTTGTGATCGCATTTGTGGGCGTTCTCATTGGCTTCTTCGACCCGGCACTGAGCTACTAGTCATCATCCCCTGGCCCCCTGTAAGGCCGTGCGGCCTCAACCGCACGGCCTTCTGATTTTGCGCCGCCCTTCAAGGGCAATATGGCCAGCGACCTCCATCGCCTACACGACACCCGCTATATTGCTCTTGAAAGATGACGTATTCGACAAACGATGCACTTGCGCATGATGCACACTTTGCACGAGGAGGACCATATGCACGAGAAACATGGACACGACCTTTCGCGCGACGACTTGATTCGCGAGGCAAAGATGCAGACCGATGCTATTCAGCGGCTCAATGTTTGGCTGCGCCTGGGCTATTCGCTCGTGGCGATTGGCTTTTTGATGGGGATGTGGGGTATGCAGGGCGGCCCCGGCTGGGGTGTCCCCGTGGGCATCGTGTGCCTGGTGGTGGGCACTCCGCTTTCGATCGTGCTTAAGGTCGGCACGACCAACGCCAAAAAGAATGTCGAGCGCATGCTCGAGGCCGCTGGTGTCGACGTTGAGGAGCTTATGCGACGCAAGAAGGACGAGCAATAGACTTCCGCGTTGGGGTATCATAAATAATTGTTGCGAATGTTAACTAATGTACGGCAAATGACGGTTTTATGGCCCTTCTAGAGTTGCAAAGGACAATATCCCCAGTGGATTACGATGACGTCGCTCGAAAACTGATTGTGTACTCACGTTCCCTTGCCAAGGGATCCTTGAGTGCTGCCGGCGGCGCCAGTGTGGGCGAGGCACCGGTTTTACAGTATCTATCGGGTATTGACGGTGATGTCATTCCCTCCGAGATTGCCAAGAAGCTGAAATTCTCCCGTGCGCGCATGTCGCATATCTTGGATTCACTCGAGAGTAAGGGTTACGTTCAGCGCAGGACTGATCCAAACGATCGTCGGCGTGTGCTGGTGAGCATTACCGAGGAAGGCCGTGATTTCGCGGCGAAAAAAAATGCCGAGAGTGTGGCATCGCTCTCGAAACAACTCTCAGCGCTCGGCGAGCACGATGCCCAGGAGCTCGTGCGCATCCTGAATAAAGCTTACAGCCTTACCTATGATGCCGACGACTACCTGGACAATCTATAAGGATAAAGACAGACATTTAGGTGCATCTTGAAATGCACCCGGGACAGTTGTGCCCATCAGCCACCGTCAACATCTCATTCCAAACCAAATCAGCCAACGTACGTCATGGCAATCCCCGGTAGGTTGCAGGATGGCGGCTGAGCCTTTCCCTCGGGAAACTTCGCGAAGCCCAGTTCCCGAGGGAAAGGTATGGTCTGTGTAATACCAGATAAACAGTACATTTTTGCTAGATTGGTATTTGACTGAAGAACCAATTGGTATGGCTTATTAAGCCCACCTTGCCGTTGACGCTTATTTTGCTGCCGCTGGGAGAATTCCGAACTTGGGTGCGCAAGTGCTCCCATATGTTGATATGACCTAGTAGGTGGCTATCTGGTTACTACCAGTTGGCCCCTTGGTAACGGGTGGCCCCCATTGTGCGGAATGTACCGAACATCTCCGTTTGATACGTTTTCCCATGCTGCCGGGGGGGCGTCCTCGGCACCTCAGCATGTCGGAAGAAAGGAGACCAGATGCGCAGGAATTCCATTTTTACGAAACGGTGGGTGAAGGGAAGCGCGGTCCTCGTTGCCACTGCAGCGACGCTCGTGTTTGCCAATCCCCAGCAGGCGATTGCCACGCCACTCAAGGGCGTCGACTCGGCGACCGTGTCCCAGTCTGCCTCGAATGTCGTCGACATCGATTTCGCTGACGGCATCAAGGGCCGTATTACGTTCCTCGAGGACGGTATTTTCCGTTATAACGTCGACCCCAAGGGTGAGTTTTCCGAGTACGCCACGCCGCGCAGTAAGTCCCACACGGCTAAGATCCAGGCTCAGCCCGATACCTCGGACACCTACAGCAAGCCGAGTGCGACGGTTGCCGACAAGGGCGACACTATCGAGATCACCGGCGGAAAGGCGACCGTGATCCTGGACAAGGCGACTGGCAAGATGAGTATCAAGTCAGGCGACCGTGTCGTGGTTTCCGAGTCCGCGTCCCTCGACCTTGATAAGAAGGGTACCGTCCAGACGCTCGCCAAGGAGAAGTCCGAGAACTTCTTTGGCGGCGGCACCCAGAACGGACGCTTCCTGCACACCAACCAGACCATCGCCATCTCCAACACGAACAACTGGACCGATGGCGGCGTTGCCTCGCCCAACCCGTTTTATTGGACGAGTGACGGCTACGGCGTGCTCCGAAACACGTTTGCAGAGGGTTCCTACGACTTCGGTTCCACGGACTCATCGACGGTCACGACTTTGCACAGCGAGAATGAGTTTGATGCCTACTACTTCGTGGCGACCAACGAGGGAGCTTCGAACGTGGCAACTGAGATGCTGCAGGACTACTACAAGGTGACCGGTAACCCGGTACTGCTGCCCGAGTACGGGTTCTACCTTGGTCATCTTAATGCCTATAACCGTGATGGCTGGTCAACGACCTCGGGTCAAAAGAAGTGGGAGACCAAGGGCAGCAAGTCCTCGAGCGAGAAGGGCGACGTTAAGTACGAGT
This sequence comes from uncultured Collinsella sp., assembly GCA_905197595.1. GTDB lineage: Bacteria > Actinomycetota > Coriobacteriia > Coriobacteriales > Coriobacteriaceae > Collinsella. Next base: position 39,108 of record CAJJZM010000002.1, on the reverse strand, counting down.
CTGGCATGTCGACGGGCTACAAGCTCGACGGCACACTTGCGGCCGAGACGCTCAACGGTGAGGGCCCTACGGTTGATACCGAGAACATGAAAGCGACCGATTTCGACCGCCAGTTCTCTGCTCGTCAGGTTATCGATGACTACGAGGACAACGACATGCCGCTCGGCTGGTTCCTGCCGAACGACGGTTACGGCGCCGGCTATGGCCAGAACGGTTACTACAAGACCGGCGGCGTCAACTCCGACGGAGCGAGCTCGGCCGACCGTCTTAACGCTGTGCGTGCCAATGTCGACAACCTTAAGAAGTTCACCGAGTATGCCAACTCCAAGGGTGTGAGCACGGGCTTGTGGACCCAGTCCAACCTTGAGCCCGACAGCAACCCTGAGACCCCGTGGCATCTGCTTCGCGACTTCGACGCCGAGGTCAAGACGGGAGGCATCACTACCCTTAAGACCGACGTTGCCTGGGTTGGATCTGGCTACTCCTTTGGTCTTAATGGCATCAAGACAGCTTATGACACGGTGACGACCGGCGCTAACAAGCGCCCCAACATCATCACGCTCGATGGTTGGGCCGGCACGCAGCGCTTTGGTGGCATTTGGACCGGCGACCAGTATGGCGGTAACTGGGAGTACATTCGCTTCCATATCCCCACGTATATCGGTCAGAGTCTTTCGGGCAACCCCAACATCGGCTCCGACATGGATGGCATCTTTGGCGGCGACCCCATCATCTCTGCGCGTGACTACCAGTGGAAGACGTTCACGCCCTCTATGCTTGACATGGACGGTTGGGGCACCTACCGTAAATCGCCCATGACGCACGGCGATCCCTACACAGGCATCTCGCGCTTCTACCTCAAGCTCAAGGCGCAGCTCATGCCCTATATCTACACGAGCGCGGCCTCGGCGGCCAACATCGACACGGGTAACGGCGATGCCGGCCTGCCCATGATCCGCGCCATGCTGCTTTCCGACAACTCCGAGTACGCCGCAAGCACTTCGACGCAGTACCAGTATATGTTCGGTGAGAACTTCCTAGTGGCACCGGTGTATCAGGATACCCAGGCAGACGAGAACGGCAACGACATTCGCAATGGGATTTACCTCCCCAACTACGGCACCGACGAGAATCCCACCATCTGGATCGATTACTTCTCGGGTAAGCAGTATCGCGGCGGCCAGGTTCTCAACAACTACGAGGCTCCGCTTTGGAAGCTGCCGCTGTTTGTGAAGGCCAACGCTATCGTGCCGATGTACGCCGAGAACAACAACCCCGAGGCCGTGAGCGACACCAACACCAAGGGTACCGACCGCAGCCAGCGTATCGTCGAGTTCTTCGCCACCGAGGGCGACGGCACCTTTACGCAGTACGAGGACGACGGCTCCTCCATCGAGAACAACACGACTGAGGACGATTCCTACGGCACGATCGACAATATCTCCTACGGTGAGCATGTGAGCACCGTCTACAGCTCCAAGGCCGCAGGCGGCACCGCGACCTTTACCGCCGAGGCCTCGCAGGGCGGCTACAACGGCTACGACTCCAACCGCACCACGACCTTCGTGGCCAATGTGTCCGCCAAGCCCACGAGCGTTGTCGCCAAGAACGGCGGATCCGCACTCAACGTGGTTGAGGTCGACTCGCAGGAGACCTTTGACGCCGCGACCCCCGAGGCCGGCCAGGCGGTCTACTTCTACAGCGAGACCCCCAACCTCAACCACTACGGCAGCGATGCGGACGGCACCGAGGCCGAGCAGGGCGAGAGCTTCAACAACACCAAGATCACCACGAACCCCAAGGTCTACGTCAAGTTCGCGAAGACCGATGTTGCTGCAGCGGCGCAGACGCTTGAGCTGGGCGGTTTCGTGAACGCCGACGTCACGCTCACAGCCGATCGCCTCAACGAGAACCTCTCCGCACCCACGAACCTTGCTGCCCCCGAGGACGCCACGACCCCAACGAGCATCAAGCTCACCTGGGGAAAGGTCGATGGTGCTACCTCCTACGACCTTAAGGTCGACGGCACTGTGTTTGCCGTGGGTGATGCGGCCGAGTTCACGCACACCGACCTCGCCTACAATAGCAAGCACACCTACCAGATTCGTTCGCGCAACGCCGAAGGTTACTCCGCCTGGAGCGATGTGCTCGAGGCGAACTCCGCACTCGATCCGTGGCGGAACGTCCCCGACGCCGAGGAAATCACCTGGGAGGGCTCACTTTACGGCAGCCATAAGGCCGAGCTCGCCTTCGACCATGAGTTCCAGTCGGGCGACGGCGGTTTCCACTCCGGTGGCAACGATCTGGGCAAGGCGCTTACCGTTGACTATGGACGCGCTTACAAGCTCGATAAGCTCGAGTACTATCCGCGCGATGACGCCGGCAACGGCACCGTGACCAAGATGCGTGTTGAGACGAGTCTCGATGGCGTCCACTGGACGAGCCAGGAGGTCGATTGGGCACGTTCCGCTGATTGTAAGACGGTAGCGTTTGACGGCACCGTGGCCGCCCGTTACGTGCGCATGACACCGCTCGCCTCGGTCGGCAATTTCTTCTCCGCGTCCGAGATTGCCATCTACAAGACCGACGGCACGGATGGCTTCGCCGTGGGCTCCAACCTCAACAAGGCCACGATCTCCGACGGAGACTACTCCAACATGAAGAACTATCTGGGCCTCGAGAATCGCGAGCCCGATACCCCGACGTTCGGTTCGCAGATCCGCGACCACTTCGCCGACCTCAACGATAACGGCGTTTACGACGTCTACGATTACTCGTTCACCATGGCGGGTCTTGACGGCGGCACTAAACAAAAGGGCAAGGTCGCAGGTTCGCTCGCGGTGATTCCGAGCAAGACCGAGGTCGAGGCCGGTGATGAGATCACCGTTGATGTCTATGCGGCCGACGCCAAGAACGTCAACGCCCTGGGCGCCCTCGTCAACTTCAAGAGCGACCAGTTCGAGTTTGTGTCCGAGAGCATCGCGCAGGACGGCTCGACTGCCGGCATGGAGAACCTGTCTCGCGAGAAGGTCCAGTTCGTGGACGGAACGCAGACTATCAATCTCGCCTTTGCCAACCGCGGCGATGGCAAGCTCTACAACGGTACTGGCGCGGTGGCGAGTTTCAAGCTCAAGGCCAAGACCGCCGGAAAGGTCGAACTGCCCTCGACATCTTGGCTTATCGGCCCGGCATGCGACGCACTTGAGTTTGCGAGCGACGGCACGGTGACGATGCCGGACGTTCCTCAGCCAACGGTCGCCGAGTACGCCCAGGATGCCTTCAACATCACGATGACCAACGATGAGCTCACGACCGACGACGGGACCAACGTCGAGAAACTTATCCAGCAGAAGAGCTATAACGCGCTGTTCGATAATAACGAGGGCGACAACGGCTTTGAGTTCCTGTGGAACTGGAGTGGCAACTGGGACAGCGAGGGTAAGCTTCCGAGTTACGTGAAGCTTCCCACCACGATGACATTCGCATTTAAGACGCCGTCGAAACTCGATAGTGTCGAGGTCGTTAACCGCAACGGTGGCAACGGAACCGTGCAGAAGATCAAGGCTGTCGTGACGTTCGAGGATGGCTCGACCCAAGAGTTCGCGGGCGGGGAGTACGATTCCTTCCGGGCTCGCTACGCCTTTGGCCTCTCTGCCGAGAACAAGGGCAAGAAGGCGACCAAGGTCGAGGTCACGCCGCTTGAGGCATCGGGTGACCAGATGCTCACACTGCGTGAGGTCAACTTCAACTACACGCAGGGTGTCGAGGCCATCGAGGGTGTCGAGCTAGGCAAGAACCAGACCGAGTTCTTTGAAGGCGACGTTACGCTCGTCGACGCCAAGGCCACGCCTGAGAGCGCCGGCTACCCCTATGTGACGGTCGAGAGCTCCGACCCCTCCGTGGTAAGCGTCTCCGCTGTTCAAGCTGGCGATAGCGTGAGCTACTACCTGCGTGCCAACAAGGCCGGCAAGGCAAAGATCACGGTGGCGTCGGTACTCGACCCCTCCAAGACCGCATCCTATGAGGTCGAGGTCAAGGCTGGTGTCGATACCTCTGCGCTCGTGGCAGCGCTTTCCAAGGCCATGGGCTACAGCGAGTCCGTCTACACTAAGGATTCCTATGCAGCTCTCACCACTGCGGTCGAGGCGGCTCGGAAGCTCCTCGACGGCGGCCAAGGCAGCTATAGCAAGAAGGATGTCGCAGACGCCACAGCCAAGATCGAGAAGGCAATCGACGGCCTCAAGATGCGCCCTGTCGATGAGAAGATTCTCATCAACACGCCCGAGAACCGCAAGAACGTCAAGGTGGCCGGCTTCTCGAGTGAGGCCGACTACGAGGGCAGCAACGCCGTCAACGCTCTCGACGGCGACGAGCGGACGCTTTGGCACAGCGACTGGGCCCATGGGACCGGTATGCCCCAGTATCTGAGTGTCGACCTGGGCCGCGACTACGATCTCACCGACGTTACATTCCTGCCGCGCCAGGACGGCGGCACTAACGGCGATATCTTCGAGGCCGAGATACTGGTCTCCGACACTGCCGACGGTTATGAGATGGGCACCGCCGTATCGATGGGTACGTTTGCCTTCGACAACGACGGCCACGTACTCACCGACCGTGGCGACTGGAAACAGATGAGCTTTGGCGCCGCGCGCGGTCGCTACGTGACCGTCAAGGTGATTCACGCCGGCGGTGGCGACGTCGATGCCTACTGCAGCGTGGCGGAGCTCAAGTTCTACGGTACGGCCGTTCCCGATCCGGTGTCGAAGGATGATCTCGCTACCGCGATCGAAAAGGTTGATGCCGAGGTTGCTGCCGGCGACCTCAAGGCCGGTGACTACACCGAGGCCTCCTGGACGGCGCTCGAGAACGCCCTGGCGAGCGCCCGCGCCATCTTGAGCGACGAGGATGCCACGCAGGACGAGGTCGACCAGGCGCTCAGGGCGCTCGAGAGCGCCCGCGACGCGCTCGAGAAGACCCCGGTGGTCCCGGTCGAGAATCCGACTAAGAAGCAGCTCAAGGCCCTGGTCAAGCAGGCGAAGGAGACTGACACCAGGGGCAAGACGGCCGAGTCTGTCAAGGCCCTGACGGATGCCATTACCTACGCCGAGGACGTCTTGGGTGATGAGAATGCTTCCGACACCCAGATCCAGGCGGCCTATAGCCAGCTCAAGCTGGCCATTGAGAGCCTCAAGGATGCCGATTCCGGCAACCAGGGCGGCTCGGGCAACCAGGGTTCCGGCAATGGCTCGAACGGCGGCAACCAGGCGGGCAAGCCCGCAGGCGACAAGGCCCAGGGCAGCAAGAAGAACGGTTCGGCGATTCCCAATACCGGAGACCAGACGGCGGCGACCGTCGCGACCGTCGGTGGTCTTGGCGCCATCATCGCCGCGATCGGCGCTTTCTTCCATCGTCGCAGCAAGGCTAAGTAGCCCCAGCAACAGCTAAGCAAGCGTGCCCGCCGTCCCACCCAAGGACGGTGGGCACGCTTTTTGAATGTAGGCAGAAAGCTCCGACCCTTCGGCCTTAATCTCGCAAAGCGTTCCGTCTCCCGCCGAACACATCAGCATCGGCGGCTATACTTGAATTATTTGCAGTTAAGGGTCGCGGATTGGCCGCGTCACCGCTCTCAACAGGAGGTCTTTGTTTATGGCAGATCAAAAGCCGGTTGTCGGGATCATCATGGGCTCCAAGTCCGATCTGGGTGTTATGGAAGGCTGCACCGCCGAGCTCGAGGCGCTCGGTGTGCCCTATGAGCTCGTCATTGCGAGCGCACACCGCACACCGGCGAAGGTCCACGAGTGGGCTTCGACTGCTGCCGATCGCGGTATCAAAGTGATTATCGCCGCCGCCGGCAAGGCCGCTCACCTGGGTGGTGTCGTGGCCGCCTTTACGCCGCTGCCGGTTATCGGCGTACCTATGAAGACGAGTGACCTGGGCGGTATGGATTCGCTGCTGTCGATGGTGCAGATGCCTTCGGGCGTGCCCGTGGCCTGCGTTGCCATCAACGGCGCCAAGAACGCCGCCATTTACGCCACGCAGATTCTGGGCGCATGCGACCCCGAGTACCGCAAGGTTATCGAGAAGATGAAGCAGGAGATGGCCGACGCCTAGGCGTTCCGCCGTTTCACCGCAGTATAAGGAGAGCCATGTCCGATTATCAGGGAAAACGATTCAAGGCTTCTCAGATTCCCGATCCGTCGAAGCCGGGTGCTGCCCATGCGGCACAGCAGGGTCGGACATCCTCTCCTCAGCAGCCGCGCGCGCCGCGCCCCGTGACACCGGCGACGCATCGTCGACAGGACGCGCCGGCCGCATATCGACCTTCATCTTATAGCACCGCTAAGAAGCCGCCCCGGTCTTCATCGCATGCCACGCCGTCGGATTACACCGAGTCGCCGCGTAAAAAGCGCCGCTCCATCATTCCTATTCTGCTCATCATCGTGGGCATCGGTCTGATTGTTGCCGCCGCTGCCATCTTTATCAATGCCCAGATTGGCTATAAGCAGGCGAGCGATTCGTATCAGAAAATCGAGAAGCAATATGTAAGCGATAAGGACGCCAGCGGCGTGCCGATTATCGACTTTGATGCACTTGCTCAGACGAACCCCGAGATTGTGGGTTGGATTTACGTGCCGGGAACCAACATCAACTATCCCGTGGTGCAGACCAACAACAACTCCAAATACCTCAACACGCTGTTCGATGGCACGTCTAACGCCTCGGGTGCCATCTTCTTGGATAGCGATGACACCGCGCCGGGAATGGTCGACCAGCAGACCACGATCTACGGCCACCATATGAACGATGGGTCGATGTTCAACGTGATTTCGGATACGACTGACCAGGCAACGTTCGATAGCGTTGAATATGTGTACTACATCACGCGCGATGCGACGTATAAGTTGCGTCCGCTGGCGACCAAGGTGGTCGAGGACACGTATGCCAAGGCGCGCACGACCAATTTTGAGGGCGACGACGGACTCAAGAACTACCTGTCCGAGATGCTCGACGGCGCTTCTGCCGTGGCGAGTGATGCCACCGATCGTGCCGCTTCGGCAACTAAGGTTGTAACGCTTGTGACCTGTCGTTCGCTGTCGCTGAGCAACACACGCGCCGTCATGGTACTCACGCCGGTCGAGGAATAAGTTGTTCGAGAGTAGCTAAAAAGGCCCCGTCCCAAATTGGCTACTCGACGACGGTAAGGGAGAAATGATGCTCGAGAGTGGCAAATTGATGCCTTCGATTGATGCTTGGCTGCGCGAGGCCAAGGCCGATGCTTCGGCGGCAGGCTGTGGGATGTATCTGACGCATAACGGTGTGGTGCGCGCGACGCCCAAGGCTGAGGTGCGCGGAGTCGAGACCGATGGCGTGGCGCCTGGGCATAAGGTGGGCGGCATGGTGTTTGGCTTCGATGCTCAGAAGGTGCAGGCTGCTATCGAGGCGACGCGTGCGATGCCGGGTATCGGCTATGTGCGTGTGTGGCTGGCAAGCGGCGAGCTTGCCGTAGGTGACGACATCATGCTCGTGCTCATCGGCGGGGACATTCGCCCGCACGTGGTCGATGCGCTGCAGGCGCTCGTTGGCACCATTAAGAACGAATGCGTGAGTGAGGTCGAGCGCGAGGCGTAGAGGCTTGCGTCGATAGAAGGATCGTTTATAAAAATGCCCACCGGTACGTGTGATACCGGCGGGCATTTTGCGTTTTGGGCGCGGTGGGCGCTACACGCGCGTCGCATCCTTGGGGCTCATGGTCATGCTCTGGAAGCGGTTTTCCATGTACTCGTTATCGAAGTGCTCTCCGTAGAACTGTGCGACGGGAATGTCCGGCTCCGTGCCGTTAACGCGCTGGTACCAGTAGTCGAGCGACTGCAGCGTCATGACGCCGTCGACCAGCATGATAACGGTAAAGATGACGGTGGCCGAGTAGCGGCTCTTCCAGGGGATCTTGTTGATAAGCTTAAGCAGCCTCGGCAGCAGCAGCTTGATCCAGATGAGGCCGCCCAGGCCCCACAGGCAGGCGAAGCCCGTGCAGGTGCGTCCGCCCGTGAGGACCACGAGCGGATCGGGCAAACCGAACAGCGTTATGTGCGAGTAGCTCCACGAGACCACGCCAAACGCGGTCTGCATAAACCAGCCCACGAACACCTCAAAGCTGGCGCCGAGCAGGGCGCTCACCAGGAAAATGATGATGGGGTTCTTTTTGTAGAAGCGGTTAAGCACCATGGTCATGAGCACGGCGCCAAATCCGTAGATGGGGCTGAAGGGGCCAAACAGCATGCCGGCGCGGTTCTGATAGACGCCCGGGTCGTCGACCGTCATGTGCCAGATGTCCTCGGCGATCAGGCCGAGTATGCAGCAGACAAAGAACACCCAGAACAGGTTGAAGTAGTTGAGCTTGATGTAGCCCTCGCCGGTTTCATCGCGGCCGAGCATGCCCTCGGCGGCGGCGTCGCGGTCGAGCATCTCCTGCAGGCGGCGCTGCAGTTCGCGCTCCTGACGCAGCGTGGGGTCGACGGTTGCCGAAAGTGCAACAAGGATGCCGAGCTGGATCGCGGGACGCAGTAGGAAGGGCCCGATGCCCTGGAGCATCACGTCGACCAAAAGCTCGACGACGGTGAATGCAATAAGGATGTAGGACAGGCGGGCGGCGTTACGGCGCTGGTTTTTGATAAGGTCCAGGCCAAAGATGATTAGGATGACGGCACTTGCCGCAGAGAGCATGATGCCGGCGACGATAAGGCCGACTGCGACGAGCGTGTTATCGCCGAGCTTTTCGGTGGCGTTGCCGTTAACAAGTGCCGTGATGACCTGCCACATAAAGGCAGCGACTGACGGGAGCGTGCCCACGCCGGAAAGGATGCACAGGACGGCGTACACCTTAATGATGAGGGGGATCTTCTTGACCTCCGTGGCGCTGGGGACGCTGGGGTCGAGTTCGTTTCGATCCATACATAACCTTTCTCGTTTTGCTGTAGGTACAAGGATACGCCGCCGACCTGCCAAAAGACAGGACGAACGTCCCAATTGCAACAATGCAAGCCCCAACGGCGGGCGAGACGCGTCGTAACGGAAGTATGCGGGATCGTCGGCCCCGAGGCGGTTGCCCAATAAAATGTTTGGCTGCAAAACGGATTATTAGCTCGGTGGGCTTTTAAAAAGCGCTGTTCATGCGCGGGAGTGCTTGTCTTGCCGTGCGTATAATAGGGCAGGTAACGCCAAATAACGAGGCTCTGAGGGGATGCCATGTCTCAAGAAACCATCCACGCGGCCGAGCGTGCCGCGGGACAGGTGAAGACCATGTCGACGTATGATCCGGACTCCGACCAGCTGCATGAGGAATGCGGCATTTTTGGTGTGTGGGCACCCGATCGCGATGTGGCTCGACTGACGTACTTTGGTCTGCGCGCGCTGCAGCATCGCGGCCAGGAATCGGCGGGAATCGCCGTGGGTGATGGCGGCACGGTTATGGTCCGCAAGGATCTGGGCCTGCTCGACCGCGTGTTCTCCAACGCCGACCTGTCGACGCTCTCCGGTCAGCTGGCCGTGGGTCATGTGCGCTACGGCACTGCCGGCGCCAAGAGCTGGGAAGCCTCTCAGCCGCATCTTTCCACCATCAACAGCGTCATTATCGCGCTTGCTCACAACGGCACTCTGGTCAACACCGACGAGCTGCGCCGCCAGCTGATCGAGCTGGGCGTGCCGTTCCTCTCCAATTCGGATTCCGAGGTCGCGACCAAGCTTATCGGCTACTTTACTCAGCGTACAGGCCATCTACGCGAGGGTATCCGCAAGACGATGGAGCTCGTGCGCGGCGGCTACGCCATGACGCTCATCAACGAGCAGGCGCTCTACGCATTCCGCGATCCTCACGGCATTCGCCCGCTGGTGCTTGGCAAGCTCGTGGACGAGGGCCTGGATCAGGCTGACGCCGCTTCTGTTTCGCAGCTGCCCTCGCAAGACGGCGCCGCGACGGTTGACGCCACCACCCATGTCACCCGCGCCGGCGGCTGGGTCGTCGCCTCCGAGACTTGTGCGCTCGATATTGTGGGCGCCGAGTACGTCCGCGACGTCCGTCCCGGTGAGATTTTGCGCATCAGCGCCGAGGGCCTTGTGTCCGAGCAGGGCGTGCCTGCCGCCGAAGAGCCTGCTAACTGCATCTTTGAGCAGGTCTACTTCGCTCGCCCCGATTCCATCATGAACGGCAAGAGCGTCTACGCCTGCCGTTATGACATGGGTCGTCAGCTGGCACACGAGGAGCCCGTCGAGGCCGACCTGGTCATCGGCGTGCCCGACTCCGGCCTGCCGCCCGCGGAGGGCTATTCGCATGAGAGTGGCATTCCCTTTGGTGAGGGCCTTATCAAGAACCGCTACGTGGGTCGTACGTTTATCGAGCCTACGCAGGAGCTGCGCGCCATGGGCGTGCGCATGAAGCTCAACCCGCTGCGCGACAACATCGAGGGCAAGCGCCTGGTCGTCATCGACGACTCCATCGTGCGTGGCACCACTATGGTGCAGCTCGTCAAGATGCTACGCAACGCTGGCGCCAAGGAGATTCATATCCGCATCAACTCGCCCGAGGTCATCTGGCCGTGCTTCTACGGTATCGATACCGACGTGCAGTCGCAGCTTATCAGCGCCAACAAGACGGTCGACGAGATTTGCGAGTATATCGGCGCCGATTCGCTGGCCTTCCTTTCGGTCGAGGGCCTGCTTAAGGTCATGCCCAAGGGCGGCTACTGCGACGCGTGCTTTACCGGCCGCTATCCCGTGGCGATTCCCGAGAGCTTTGGCCGCGACAAGTTTATGGAGGGCTTTAAGCCCCGCAACCTGGACAAGCCGCTGTACTTTGACGACGACGCCGTGGTCGAGAAATACGACGACCGCAGCTGGGAAGAGGAGCACGGCGAGGCCTAAAACCTGCCATATGGGGACAGGTATATTTTGGTAGGTTTTACCTGCTGTTTTGTTGATATGACGGCGGGTGCTGTTATGGCACACGCCGAAATGAACGCAATTATGAGCACCGTTTGGCGCCCGCGCGGCGCCACGGTAGTGGGAGAGGAAGGCTCAGATGAGCGACAGCAAGCATGTGACGTACGAGGACGCCGGCGTCGATACCGCCGAGGGCGGTCGCGCCGTCGACGCGATTAAGCAGATGGTCAAGGACACCAATCGTCCCGAAGTTATCGGCGGCATCGGCGGCTTCGGTGGCCTGTTCTCGGCTGCCGCGCTTAAGGATATGGAAGACCCGATCCTGATCAGCGGTACCGACGGCGTGGGCACCAAGCTCGTGCTCGCCCAGATCATGGACCGTCACGAGACGGTGGGCCAGGACCTGGTCGCTATGTGCGTCAACGACATTTTGGCTTCGGGCGCCGAGCCGCTGTTCTTCCTGGACTACGTTGCCATCGGTCACATCGAGGCCGAGCACATGGCAAAGATCATCAAGGGCGTGGCCGATGGCTGCAAGCTCGCGGGCTGCGCGCTCGTGGGCGGCGAGATGGCCGAGCACCCCGGCGTCATGGCTCCCGCCGACTACGACCTCGCCGGCTTTACCGTGGGCGTCGTCGACCGTCCCAAGATGCTCGACCCCGCGAACGTTCGCCCCGGCGATGTGATCCTGGGTCTGCCTTCCACCGGCGTGCACTCCAACGGCTACTCGCTCGTGCGCAAGGTCATCGGCGTCGACGGCATCAAACCGGGCACGCCCGAGGCCGCCGCTAAGGCCGAGGAACTGAGCCGTCCGCTCGAGGAGCTTGGTGGTGCATCGCTGGCAGACGCCCTGCTGGCCCCCACGCGCATCTACGTCAAGCCGATTCTGGAGCTGCTCCGCGGTGGCGCCAACGTTCACGCCATTGCCCATATCACCGGCGGCGGCATCACCGAGAACCTCAACCGCGCGCTTGCCGACGACGTCGACGCCGTGGTCACCCGCAACGGTGCCGAGATGGGTTGGGACGTTCCGCCCGTCATCACCTACGTGTCGCGCCAGGCCGAGCTCGCGCCCAACGAGGCATGCAAGACCTTCAACATGGGCGTCGGCCTGTGCCTGATCGTCGCCCCCGAGGACGAGGCCGCGGTTACCGAGGCCCTGGTCGCGCTGGGCGAGAAGCCGTTCCGCGTGGGCGAGTGCGTCGAGGGTTCCGGTAAGGTCGTGTACTCCGATGAGCGCTAACGATCAGATGGCTGCTAGTGAGGGCCTGGGCTTTGTGCCCTACACCCGTCCGACCGGCACCGATACGGCAGAGCCGCTCAAGATCGGTGTGCTCATCAGCGGTTCGGGTACCAACCTGCAGGCGCTGATCGATCTGATCGCCGCCGGCAAGCTCAACGCTTCGATTGAGCTTGTGGTGTCGAGCCGTCCTTCGGCCAAGGGCCTGCAGCGCGCTGAGCGCGCGGGCATCCAGACGCTCACGCTGTCCAAGGATGTCTACGCCGACCCTATTGCCGCCGACGAGATCATCGCGCACGAGCTTCTCGAGCGCGGCTGCGAGTATGTGGTCATGGCCGGCTACATGCGCATGGTGCACACGCCGCTGCTGGCGGCGTTTCCCAACCGCGTGGTCAACTTGCATCCGGCGCTGCTGCCGAGCTTTACCGGTGCGCATGCGATTGACGATGCCTTTGCGCGCGGCGTCAAGGTAACTGGCGTGACCGTGCATTTTGCCAACGAGATCTACGACAACGGTCCCATCATCGCCCAGCGCACACTGGCTGTTGAGGAGGGCTGGGATGTCGACACGCTCGAGGAGCACATCCACGCGATTGAGCACGTGCTGTATCCCGAGGTCGTGCAAATGCTCGCCGACGGTCGCATCCACGTGCTGGAGAACGGCAAGGTGGCAGTTGACCCGGCGCGCTAGTCGCTTGAAAAAGGGTCTCCTTGGTTTCCTTGAGATGTAAAAGCTTCATCAGAACCAAGAAATCTGATAGGGCCTCGTCCGTGTGCGGGCGGGGCCCTTTTGCGTGGCCTTTCATGTTTGCTATACTGCTAGCAGATAGAGAGGAGCCGCTATGGGTACAGCAACGGTGCAGCTCAACACGCGAATCGATCCTATGCTCAAGGCTGGTGGCGACGCGGTCCTAACTCGCAATGGATTGGGGGCGAGCGATGCTATTCGTGCGCTTTGGGTCTATCTTGTCGAGCATCAAACGTTGCCGGGATTTATGGTGGCGGATAAGCGCGAGGCGCCCCGTGCGGAGAGCCTGGCCGAGCAGGGGTGTGGCCTAGCTTTTTCCTCGTTGGGGCTAAGCGCTTCGGATTTTGCGCCAGGTGGATCATCTGCGGAAGACTGGGATGCCGTACGAGATGATATGTATGACGCGATGATTGCCGACATCGAGGCGAATTGCCGATGATCGAGGCAAAGCGGCTCTTGGTGGACACGAATGTTTGGCTTGATTACTACCTGCAAGAGGGCGCATTCGACAACGTGAGAAGATTGGTTGAACTGGCCGAAGCGGGAAAGATCGACCTTCTGTACGCGCCAACGACGGCAAAGGACGTGTTCTACATCTTGCCTCGGCGTCTAGCTCGACGGAATGTGAATGGGATTAACGCTTCGTTCGGTCCGGCTGCATGGGCATGCGTCGAGCATATGATGCAGGTGGCAACGGCTTCCCCGCTTTCGATGGCGGAGTGCGAGATGGCGCGCATGCTTGGCAAGCGCATGCCGGACCTCGAGGACAATCTCATTATCGCCTCGGGCGATACGGCGGATGTTGACTACGTAGTCACGAGCGACCGACGCATGTTGGAGACGATGCCCGAGGTATGCTTGACGCCCGCGCGCGCACTCGAGCTCATCGGGATCCTCGGCTAACCTTGCATACCCCGTTTCGCTATCATATTGAGCATTGTGGCCCTCATGCAACTTTGGAGGACGGTATGGCGGATAACGAAGCACTGTTTACGCCTGAGCTGGTGTTTTTTGATTGGGAGTGTGCGACGCCCGCCGAGGTGTTTGCGCGACTCGAAGGCGAACTTGCCCCACGCGGCTACATCTGCACCGGTTGGCTCGACGCCGTCCGCACGCGCGAGGATGCCTATCCCACGGGCCTTGCCATGCCGGCGGCCAACATCGCCATCCCACACACCGACCCGGGGTTTGTGGCCAAGCCCTATATCGCGGTGGTAAAGCCCGCCGCGCCCGTGACGTTCAATGCTATGGCCGGCATGGGTGCCCCCGTGCCGGCGCAGATCGTCATCAATTTGGGTATTGCCGAGCCGGGCGGCCAGGTCGAGGCCCTGCAAGCGCTCATGAATATCTTTATGGACGCGGACGTCGCAGCCGATGTGCTCGGCCAGACCACGCCCCAAGGCATGGTCGACGCCATCCGCCGCCACTTTTAAAGCCGGCACTTGGGGACTGTCCCTAACTGCCGGCAGAAAAGGAACGTCCCCAAGTGCCAGGGTTGCCCCTTTGTCGCGGGGGCTGCGTTGTGACACAATGGCGTTTGTTCGATTCGTGATGCGAAAGGCCAACTATGGCAAACAAGAAAAAGAACTCCGAGGCCGCACCGACGCCCGAGCAGCAGGCCCGCGCCGCGTCGAGCTCTCGTAAGAAGCAGCGCAAGACGTACGTGTCTAAGACCGTCAAGATCGTTCTGGTGGTCATCGGCGTGCTGGCGATGCTGCTTTCCGTCTCGGCCATGGCATGCTCCGGCCTTATGTCGCAGGCAGAGGATACCTCGGGCTACAAGCTTACCGGCGGTGTGGCTGCCACTATCAACGGCACCAACCTCACCGAGGACACCGTGACAAAGCAGATCATGAGCATGCGCACGTCTTACGGCTACACCAAGGACAAGGACTGGGCGCAGTATCTGGTCGACAACGACCTCACGCCCAAGAAGTACCGCAAGCAACTCATCGACTCCTACACGCAGCAGATTCTGCTCCAACAGGCACAGAAGGAGAACGGCGTGACGGTGTCGGACGAGGAGGTCGAGAAAGCCTGGAAGGACGCGTGCAAGAGCGCGGGCGGCGCCAAGACCTTTAAGAAGACCCTTAAGACCTACGGCTACACCGAGGACACCTATAAGAGCTCGCTCAAGGAGAGCCTGGCGCAGCAAAAGCTCAAAGATGCCGTGGCGCCCACCAGCAAGCCCAAGGACAGCGAGATCGTCGATTACATCAACGAGAACCTGTCGAAGTACAACGATGCCCGCCGCTCGTCGAACATCCTGATCAAGGTTGATTCCGATGCGTCCGATGAGGACAAGGCTGCCGCCAAGGCTAAGGCGCAGGAGTGCCTGAACAAGATCAACTCCGGCGAGCTGAGCTTTGAAGACGCCGTGAAGCAGTATTCCGACGACACCGGCTCCAAGGAGAAGAAGGGTGACGTGGGCTGGGACAAGCTCACCACCTTTGTCGACAGCTACCAGACGGCACTCGAGGGGCTCAACAAGGGCGATGTGAGCGACGTGGTCGAGTCGACGTACGGCTATCACATCATCAAGTGCACCGACTACTTCCATGTCGATAATCAGGTCGATGACATCAACCAGGTGCCCAAGGCCATCAAAAAGTACGTCTCCAACGTGGTGAAGACGCAGGCGGCCAGCACTGCGTATAGCGAGTGGCTAGAGCAGTACAAGAAGGATGCTGACATCACCGTCAATCCCATGCCCAAGGACGTACCCTATAACGTGAGCCTGAAGGGCGTCACCAAGAGTTCGACCGACGATTCGTCGACGACTGAGTAATCATGGGGCGGTGCTCGCGCGAGTGCCGCCCACGCTATTAGAGAGGATTTGCAGATGACCAACGAAGAGCTGCAGAAGGAAATGATCGCGGCCATGAAGGCCAAGGACAAGGTTCGCCTGTCCATCATTCGCCAGGTCAAGGCCGAGGTGAAGAATATCGAGGTTAACGAGCGCCGCGATGTGACCGAGGAAGACGTCAATAGCATGATCAAGCGTCTGATTAAGCAGACGAGCGAGACGCTGGAGATGTCCATCAAGGCCGGCACCGACCAGGAGCGTACCGACAACCTGACCGAGCAGGTCAAGATTCTGGAGAGCCTGCTGCCCGCGCAGGTTTCGGGCGAGGAGCTCGAGGCCCTGATCGAGCAGGTCATCGCCGAGCTGGGCGCCACGTCCAAGAAGCAGATGGGCCAGGTTATGGGCGCACTCGGCAAGGCCACCGGCGGCAACTTCGACAAGCCGGCCGCGGCAAAGATCGTCGGCGCCAAACTCGCGTAATTTGTTACGCGGTTTTACCAAACCGCGTAACGGCTCGACGCTGCAAACCCGTACACACGGCAATCTGACGTTCAATTTCAAGGGCGCGACCATAAGGTCTGCGCCCTTTCATTTCACGTCACCTTGCTCGCGTGTACGGGTTTTCGCTGACTTATGCTCAACAAGGGCGGTTGTATTATTTTCGGTGCTCATTGGGGACAGACTTAAATGAGTACCCACGGGGGGTACTCATTTAAGTCTGTCCCCAATGAGTGGGTGGAAGATTGCGGGTTCTTTACGGGAATGTAGTGTGGGCTGCGGAAACGTGGTTCTTTCCGTACAATAGTTCAACTCGTGTAAACGCAGGGAAGGGACATTCATGGCAGACATGATCGAGATCAAACATCTCAACAAGTACTTTGGCGACCTGCATGTGCTCAAAGATATCAACCTCACCGTCAAGCGCGGCGAGAAGCTCGTAATGATCGGGCCTTCCGGTTCGGGTAAGTCGACGCTCATCCGTTGCGTCGATTATCTGGAGGAGCCCACGTCGGGCGAGGTCATTATCGACGGTACGCCGCTCACCAAAAAGAACCACCTGGAGATGGCTCGCAAGTATAGTTCCATGGTGTTTCAGCAGTTCAACCTGTATCCCAACATGACGGTGCTCGGCAACCTGACGCTCGCGCCCATCAAGCTGCAAAAGAAGAGCAAGGAGGAGGCGACCGAGATCGCCATCGCCGCACTCAAGCGCGTCGGCATGGCGCATAAGGCCGGCGAGTATCCGCAGAATCTCTCGGGTGGTCAGCAGCAGCGCATCGCCATCGCCCGTGCCCTGTGCACCAAGCAGCCCATCATCCTGTTTGACGAGCCGACTTCGGCGCTCGACCCCGAGATGGTCCAGGAAGTCCTGGACGTTATGATTGAGCTCGCGCAGGAGGACATCACCATGATCTGCGTGACGCACGAGATGGGCTTTGCGCGCCAGGTGGCCGACCGCGTCATCTTTATGGAGGACGGCCGCATCCTGGAGGAGGGTACGCCCGAGCACTTCTTCGATAACCCCGAGAACCCGCGCTGCCGCGAGTTCCTGTCCAAGATTCTGCACTAGGCGCGGTGATGGACATGACGGATATGACGAGGGCGGCCGTGTCGCGCCGTCACTTTTTGCAGCTGGCTGGCGCCGGCATGCTCGCGCTGACGGGGACCGTGCTTGCCGGTTGCGGCAACTCCACCAGCGGCGAGGGCTCCGACAAGGGGTCTAAGCTTGCGGCCATCAAGTCGCGTGGCCATCTGAATGCCGGCGTTAAGAAGGACGTTCCCGGCTACGGCTATTACGACACCGCCAAGGGTCGCTTTGAGGGCATGGAAGTCGATTTGTGCTACCAGATCGCGGCCGCCGTCTTTGGCGTGAGCTACAAGGATGCTCGCGCCCAGGAGCTGGTCGAGTTTACCGACGTAACGCCCAAGACGCGCGGCCCGCTGATCGACAACGGCCAACTCGATGTGGTCGCGGCGACCTACACCATCACCGACGAGCGCAAGAAGAGCTGGGATTTCTCGACGCCGTATCGCACCGACTACGTGGGGCTCATGGTCAAGAAGCGTTCGGGCTTTACCTCGATTGAGGACCTGGACGGCAAGGTCATTGGCGTGAGCCAAGGTGCCACCACGCAGGGCCTGATCGAGCAGATGATCAAGGACAACGATTTTAGCTGCAAGCCCGAGTTTAGGGCCTTTAGCGGCTACCCCATCATCAAGAGTTCGCTCGACGCCGGCAATATCGACGTCTTTGCCATGGACCGCTCTACGCTGGCAGGCTACATGAACGAGACCGTCGAGCTGCTGCAGCCCGAGGTCAAGTTTGGCGAGCAGGGCTACGGCGTGGCGACTAAGAAGGGCTGCGACCTTTCGGCCGTGGTCGATCAGGTTGTCTGCGATCGCCTGGCCGACGGCTGGCTCGACCAAGAGGTCAAGACCTGGGGTCTTGTGTAGGCGCTCGGCGTAGGAAGGAATCAAATGCTCGAAGGATTGTTTGACGCCGACCGCTGGTCGACGACATTTCAAAACATGGGGCCCTTCTGGGAGGGCTTTGGCGTGACGCTGCAGGTGGTCGTTGCCGGTCTGCTGCTGTCGCTGGTGCTGGGCACGCTGCTGGGCGTGTTCTCTACCACCCGCTCGCGCGTGCTGCGCGCCATAAGCCGCGTGTACGTGGAGTTTTACCAGAACACTCCGCTGCCCGTGCAGGTGCTCTTTATGTACATGGCCGGCCCGCAGTTTTTGCAGGCCATAACCGGTGCCGACCAGCCGGTGCGCATTGCGCCGTTCGTGTTGGGCTTCTTGGGCGTGGGCCTGTATCACGCGGCCTATATCTCGGAGGTCATCCGCACCGGTATCGAGGCGGTTCCGCGCGGTCAGATGGAGGCGGCCCAGAGCCAGGGCTTCACCCGTGCGCAGGCATACTGGTACATCGTGCTGCCCCAGACGTTCAAGATCATTCTGCCGCCACTGTGTAACCAGGCGCTCAACCTGGTCAAAAATACGTCGGTGCTGGCGCTTGTGGCCGGCGGCGACCTTATGTACTGTTCCGACAACTTTGTGAGTCTGTACGGTTACCTGCAGGGGTACATCGTCTGCTGCCTTATGTACTTCATTATCTGCTTTCCGCTCGCCATGCTGGTGCAGTGGCTCGAGCGCCGCTCCAAGGAGCGTCCGCGCGGTGTGAGCCTGGCCGAGCTGGGGCTCGACAACGTAGAGGAGGCCTAGCGCATGGAAATCTTCAACGCGACCAACCTGCTCTACATTTGGGGCGGCTTTGTTAAGACCATAGAGATCTCGGCGCTGTCGATCTTTTTCTCGCTCATCTTTGGCACGGTGCTGGCGCTCGTTAAAAGCTATGCGCCCCGCCCATTCCGTATTCTGGTGAGCGCCTATATCGAGCTGTTCCGCTGCACGCCGAACCTGCTGTGGATCCTGTTTATCTACTTTACGGTGCAGGGTTTGGACATTGTGATTTCGACCATTGCCTTTACGCTGTTTACCAGCGCCGTTATGGCCGAGATTGTGCGCGGCGGTCTCAACTCGATTCCGCGCGGCCAGTTTGAGGCGGCGCAGAGCCAGGGCTTTGGCTTCTTTGCCACCATGCGCTACATCATTCTGCCGCAGACGTTTAAGACGATCATTCCGGCGCTGTTTAGCCAGTGCACGACCGTCATTAAGGACAGCTCGTATCTTTCGGGCATTAACGTGGCCGAGCTCATGTACACGGCAAACGTCGTGATGGCCCACGCGATCGATCTGTCGCAGGTGCTTATGCTCTACGGCCTGGTGTTTGCGATGTACTTTGTGCTCAACTTTGGTATCTCGTTGCTGGTTCGCGCATATCAGAGGCGAATGGTGGCAGCGTAGAACGTGGCAAAGGGACAGCCCCTTTGTCACATAGAGAAAGGAATCGCGATGAGCGATCTGGAGAACAAGAAGAATCCTGTGGTCATTACCATCGCGCGCGACTTTGGCGCCGAGGGCCACGAGATTGGTCGCATGCTTGCCGACGAGCTGGGGATTCCACTGTACGACAACGAGCTGCTGGTGCGCGCGTCGCTGCGCGCGGGCGAGTCGCTCGATAAGATGGCCGCCTATGACGAGCGTCTGGCCGTGGAGAACATGGCGTTTCTGCCCGACCGCTACGATGCGCGTTCGTACTCGGACAAGTTGTTCCAAAAGATGAGCCAGGTGATTTTGGACCTGGGCGAGACCGAGAGCTGCATTATCGAAGGCCGTCTGTCCGATTATCTGTTGCGTAACAACCCCAACCACATTGCCGTGTTGGTGACCGCACCCTTTGAGGACCGTGTCGAGATCGTGCGCAAGAAGCGTGGCCTCAACAAAAAGAAGGGCGCCAAGCTGGTCAAGCAGCAGCAGAAGGCGCGAGAGGCATTTTACAAGCGCTACAGTGCCGGCAAGTGGAAAATGACGAGCGGTAAAGACATCGTCGTCAACCGCGCCAAGCTGGGTCGCGAAGGCTGCAAGGACGTCATCGCCGCGGCCTACCGCTACAAAGTCGCCCAGCTCGAAGGCTAACCGACCAAAACCACCGCAAAGGGGACAGGCACCTTTGTGGTGGTTTTTGTTTTAGGCGGAGGGGAAGGCCTTGGCGGCAGTGCCTATCCTCGCCTTTTGCATAGTCTCGATCTGTAACACCAAGCCAGCGAAAATGGCTCTAACTGTTACAGATTTAGATGAATCGTTCGGCCGTCAGCCCAACGTCTTGATCTGTAACATCAGGCGGCATATTTGGTCTCTAACTGTTACAGATTGAGATGCAGCGTGGGCGGCCGGCACAATATCTCGATCTGTAACAACTGCAAGGCTCAACGGACTCCAGCTGTTACAGATTGAGACAAAACGACCAGGCAAGCCCCAAGCCACCACAAAGGTGCCTGTCCCCATCGTGGTGGTCTGGCGGACGGCATAGAAAAAGTCCCCGCCGGGCGTGTGCTCGACGGGGACTTTGCCGTTTGGTGGCGAGCGCTGTAGGTGATTACTCGCCCAGCAGGCTCTTGGTGATGGAGGCAGCGGCCTTCTTGCCGGCGCCCATCGCCAGAATGACCGTAGCGGCACCGGTGACGATGTCGCCGCCAGCCCAGATGCGGGGATCGGTGGTCTGGCCGGTCTCCTCGTCGGCAACGATGTAGCCCCACTTGTTGAGCTCCATCTTGCCGCCGATCTTCTTTGCGAAGGGGTTGGCGTTGGTGCCGATAGCCGAAATAGCGACGTCGCAGGGGATCTCCTCGATGGCGCCCTCGATGGGCACCGGGCGACGACGGCCGGACTCGTCAGGCTCGCCGAGCTCCATCTTCTGGACCTTGACGGCGCACACGGAGCCGTCCTCGCCAGCGACAAACTCGAGCGGGGAAACGAGCGGCAGAACCTCGACGCCCTCGGCCTTAGCATGGTGCAGCTCGGCGCGACGGCAGGGCATCTCGTCCTCGGTACGACGGTAGGCGATGATGGCATGCTCGGCACCCAGACGCTTGGCGGTACGGACGGCGTCCATAGCCACGTTGCCGCCACCAAAGACAACGACGTTCTTGCCGTGCTTGGTGGGGGTGTCGTACTCGGGGAACTTGTTGGCCTTCATCAGGTTCACGCGGGTAAGGTACTCGTTAGCGAAGAAGACGTTGGGCAGGTTCTCGCCGGGGACGTTGAGGAACTTGGGCAGGCCCGCGCCGGTCGCCACGTAGATGGCGTCGAAGCCCTGCTCGAACAGCTCCTCGGCCGTGGCCATGTTGCCCACGACGGAGTTGTACTCAAACTTGACGCCCATGTCCTCCAGGCCGTCAATCTCGCGCTTGACGACTGCCTTGGGCAGACGGAACTCGGGGATGCCGTAGACCAGCACGCCGCCGCCGGTGAAGAAGGCCTCAAAGACGGTGACGTCAAAGCCGTTACGGGCGAGCTCGCCGGCGCAGGTGATGCCGGACGGACCGGAGCCGACGACGGCGACCTTCTTGCCGTTCTTGGGGGCCATCTTGGGCGTGGAAGCGAGCTCGGGGCGGTCACCCAGGAAGCGCTCGAGCTGGCCGATGGCCACGGGCTCGGACTTCTTACCACGGATGCACTTGCCCTCGCACTGGTTCTCCTGCGGGCAGACGCGGCCGCAGATGGCGGGAAGCATGGAGTCCTCGCGGATGGTATCGAGGGCGCCGCCGAAGTCCTTCGCGCGGATCTGCTCGATAAAGCGGGGGATGTTGATGTTGACGGGGCAACCCTCAACACAGAACGGCTTCTTGCAGTTGAGGCAGCGCTCGGCCTCGGCCAGCGCCATCTCCTCGGTGAAGCCCTTGTCGACGGGGCGGAAGTCGCAGGCGCGCTCGGCAGCCGGCTCCTCGTTATCGGGGGTGCGGGGCGACTTCATATCGGCAACGAAACGACCGTTAACTAGTGGCATGCGCAGCTCTTTTCCTCATAGGCCTTGAGGGACTCGCCCTCTTCGGAACGGTAAGCGGCCTGGCGGGCACGAAGGTCATCCCAGTCGACCAGGGTGGCATCGAAGTCGGGGCCGTCGACGCAAGCGAACTTGGTCACGCCGCCCACCTCGACGCGGCAGCAGCCGCACATACCGGTGCCGTCAACCATGATGGGGTTGAGCGACGCGGTGATGGGGGTGTCGTACTTCTGGGCGGTGAGGGTCGAGAACTTCATCATCGGAACGGGGCCGACGCAGAAGACCTGGCTCACGGCCTTGTCCTGCAGCAGGCGCTCCAGCGGAGCGGTGACAACGCCCTGCTCGCCGTAGGAGCCGTCGTCAGTGGTGATGTGGATGTGGTCCTCGTCGAGGAGCTCGCGGAACTGGTCCTCCATGAGCAGGAGGTCCTTGGTGCGGGCGCCCATGATTGCGTGCACCTCGTGGCCGGTCTCGACCAGGTGCTTGGCGACCGGGAAGGCAATTGCCAGGCCGACGCCGCCGCCAATGACGGCGCAGGGGCCTTCGGCCATCTCGGTGGGAACGCCCAGCGGGCCCACGACGTCGCGCAGCGACTCGCCGGCCTCGTAGGTGGAAAGCATCTCGGTGGTCTTGCCGATCACCATGAAGATGAACTCGACCCAGCCCTCGTCACCGTTCCAGCCGGCCAGGGTAAACGGGACGCGCTCGCCCGTCTCGTTGGCGCGAACCATGAGGAACTGTCCAGCGTGCGCATGCTTGGCGATTGCGGGCGCCTCGATGCGGAACTTGAACACCTTCTCCGAGAACTGCGTCTTCTCCAGGATCTTATACATAGAACCCCTCTCTTGTTAGGGCCGCCGAACCGTGCCTCCACGGAAATGGACGGCAGCCCGAATAAAACCGTACGCGCACAGGCGTTGTGCAGACATACGGTGCAAATTATACCCTCATGGACATGCTGTTTACGTGTGTCTTCGGCGGTTGGGAAAAGTGACCTGCCAAAAAGGGACAGGTTTATTTTGGTAGGTTTTATCAGGCAAAACGGCAAAAGGAGCCGGCTTCGCGCTTTGGTGAGGCCGGCTCCTTTTGAGGCATTGCATATGTATGGCGGCGCAGGGTTTATTGCGGAGCCGCCACTGTGGCGTTTCCGCAGATAAAACCTGCCAAAAGAAACCTGTCCCTAAATGGTAGGTTTTAGTGCTTGCCGTTGGCGGAGGCGGCACCGTTGACATGGTCGCGGGCATAGACCACGCCGTGCACGATCGCCAGGCCGGCGGCGTCGGCCGCGCGGGCGCAGGTGTCCTGGAAATCCTCGGCCTCGCGGGCGCGCAGCTGCTTGAGCACGTAGTCGGCCACGGCCATCTTGCCGGGAGGGTTGCCGATGCCGGTGCGGATGCGGCTAAAGTCGCGGCTGCCCATCTTGTCGATGATGGAGCGCAGGCCGTTGTGACCGGCATGGCCTCCGCCCACCTTGACGCGCACGTCACCGGCGGGAATGTCGAGCTCGTCGTGGATGACGAGCAGCTCCTCGGCCTTGATTTTGTACTCGCGGCAGAGCTTGGAGATGGGGCCGCCCGAGGTGTTCATGTACGACTGCGGCTTGACCAACACAATCTGGCGCTTGCCGCCCTCTTCCTCGGCATCGTTGATATTGATGAGCGCGACCTCGGCGCCGGCCTGGTTTTTCCAGTACGTGACGCCGGCCTGACGGGCCAGCTCGTCGATCGCCTTAAAGCCGGCGTTGTGGCGGGTCTCGGCATACTCATCGCCAGGGTTGCCAAGTCCGGCAACCATGCGAATCTTAAGCGGCTGTGCAGCTGCCATGTTTGTCCTCCGTTACATAAAAAGTTTAATCAACGACAAAGGCTACCACGCCCGCCGAAGGCGAGGAAAGGTTGCAGCAAAGTCATTTCAGAAAACAGCTGCCCCGAGACAGCAGGAAGCCCCGGACACGCCGGGAGGGGTTATCAAAGCGAACATCCCGCAGCCGCAAAGCGGCGAGGACGTTCGCGTGATAACCCCGCAGGCGCGTCCGGGGCTTCCGGAGGGATGTGAGGGTCGAGCGACTACAGCGCGAAGTCGCCGCCGACGAGCGTGGAGACGGGCTCCTCGTGGTAAACGGCGGAGATGGCCTGAGCGAACTCCTCGGCGACCGAGATGGTCTTGATCTTGCCGCCGACCTCGACGGGGATGGCGTCGGTGACGACGCACTCGACGATGGGGGCGTCATTCAGGCGCTCGATGGCCGGGCCGGAGAAGATGCCGTGGGTGGCGCACACGTAGATGTCGCCGGCGCCCATAGCCTTGAGCTCCTTGACGTTGGCGCACAGGGTGCCAGCGGTGTCGATCATGTCGTCGTTGATGATGCAGGTCTTGCCCTTGATGTCACCGATGATGCCCATGACCTCGGCGGCGTTGTGGCGCGGACGGCCCTTGTGGGCGATGGCCAGGTCGCAGCCGAGCATGTCGGACAGCTTCTTGGCGGCCTTGGCGCGGCCCACATCGGGGGAGACGACAACCAGGTTGTCGGTGTCGAAGTGCATGTCGTTGTAGTACTGGCCAAACAGCGGCAGTGCGGACAGGTGGTTAACCGGGATATCGAAGAAGCCCTGGATCTGGCCCTGGTGCAGGTCGAGGGTGATGATGCGGTTGACGCCGGCGCGCTCGAGCAGGTTGGCGACGAGGCGGGCGGTGATGGGCTCGCGCGGGCCGGCCTTGCGGTCCTGGCGGGCATAGCCGTAGTGGGGGGTAACGGCGGTGATGGAGCGGGCGGATGCGCGCTTGGCAGCGTCGGTGGCGATGAGCAGCTCCATGAGCATGTCGTTGACGTTGCCGCCGGCCACGGACTGAATCAGGAAGACGTCGGCGCCGCGGACGGTCTCGTCGTAGCGGGCGTAAATCTCACCGTTGGCGAACTGCTTTAGCGTAAGGCCCGAAAGCTCGACCCCAAGGTACTCAGCGATCTTCTGAGCGAGGGGACGGTTGGAGGAACCGGAATACACGCGGATGGACTTGCGCATATTCTCCGACTTCTCGGGATCATTAATCGGCATTACCCTTCTCCTTTATATCGAATGCCATATAGATGCCTTGTTGCATTGTAACCGCGCGACGGGGCTTATCGGGTCTTGATAACGTCTTTACCGTCAACGGACACGAACCGACCACTCATCCGGCCGCGCAGGTCAGCATAGAAAAAGGAGCCGCCCCCATGGGAACAGCTCCTTAGATGCTTGGTAAAACGTTATACCTCGTCGTCCTCGTGCAGACGGCGGCGATAATCGGCGGCCCAGCCCTCAATATTTACCTGGCGGGCGCGGCCCAGACCGAGTGCGTCGGCCGGGACCGGCTCGGTGATGACGGAGCCGGCGGCCACGAGTGCACCGTCGCCAATCTGGGCGGGCGCGACCATCATGGTGTCGGAACCGATGAAGGCATCCTTGCCGATGACGGTCTTGTGCTTGTGGACGCCGTCGTAGTTGCAGGTGATGGAGCCCGCGCCCACGTTGACGCCGGAGCCCATGGTGGTGTCGCCGATGTAGGACAGGTGTGGAACTTTGGAGCCCTCGCCGATCGTGGACTTCTTGATCTCCACGTGCGTGCCGGCCTTGGATCCGTCGAGCATGTGGGTGCCCGGGCGCAGGTAGGCGCGCGGGCCGCAGTCGACGCCGTTCTCGATGACGGCCTCGATGGCGATGGTTTCATCGATGATGCATCCGCTGCCGACGGTGGTGTCGGTGAGGCGGCTGTTGGGGCCGAGCTGGCACTCCTCGCCCACGGTGACGTGGCCGATCAGGTGCGTCTGCGGCCACACGACGGTGTCGCGGCCGATGGTGGCGTCGGGGCCGATCCAAGCCTGCGTGGGGTCGATGAACGTGACGCCCTCGGCCATCCAGTGCTCGTTGATGCGGTCGCGCGCGATGGCGGTGAGCTGTGCGAGCTGGATGCGGCTGTTGACGCCCAGACCGTCGCGGTAGTCGTCGCAGTGGAAGATGGAGACTGCCTGGCCGTGACCCTTGAGGATTTCGAGCATGTCGGGCAGGTAGTACTCGGACTGCGCGTTGTCGTTGCCGATCTCGTTAATGTGGGCGGCGAGCTGCGCGCCGTCGAAGGCGTAGCAGCCGGCGTTGCACTCGAGTAGCTCGGCGGCCTGCTCGGGCGTGCAGTCCTTCTGCTCGATGATGCGCTCGATCTGACCATCGGCGCCCAGTTTGATGCGGCCGTAGCCAAAAGGATCGGGCGGGGTCATGGTCATGACGGTGCAGGCGAGCTCGCCGGTGGCGACGGTCTGTGCGAACTTGGCGACGGTGTCGGCGGTGATGAGCGGCAGGTCGCCGTTGAGCACGACGACGGGGCCTTGCGTGATGCCGCAGGCCTCGAGCGCGACCTTGACGGCGTGGCCGGTGCCCAGGCGCTCGGTCTGCTCGACGCACTCGACCTTGGTGGCGCTGTTGGCGTAGGCGCCATCGATGAGGGCACGCATCTCGTCGGCGTGGCTGCCGATGACGACCACGACGCGGCTGCAGCCGGCCTTGATGGTGGCGTCGACGATCCACTGAACCATGGGCTTGCCCAGGATCTTGTGCGAAACCTTGCAGTGGTTCGACTTCATGCGGGTGCCCTCGCCGGCAGCGAGGATAATTGCGGTTGCGTCCATGTGATCTCCTGTTACGTTATAGAGACGTGTGTTTGGAAACGATACACGGCGCAATATGATACCGCAGGCATATGATGAGCGCGTAACGATTGGTTTGCGGCGGTTGAGGCTTGCGCCGTCGTGGCGTTTGCGCTGGTTGTGCATAGCGGCGGCGCTGCGGCGTTGGCGTTTTGCGCAAGGGGATGGGAGGTGCCCGTGGATATCATGCGAGAGAAATCGGGCAACGAGCCCGTCGCGGCATTCTCGATGTCGCATCCGGCGGTGCCGGCACTCTACATGGTGCTGACGTTGGGGCTCACTATGTTCTCGATGCAACCGGTGCTGATCGCGCTGTCGCTCGCGGGCGGGTTGGCGTATGGATTTGCGACGCGCGGGGCTGCCCGCACGTTGGGCGCGCTTCGCTGGCAGCTGCCGGTGATTTTGATCATTGCACTGGTCAACCCGCTGTTTAGTGCATCGGGCTCGACGGAGCTGTTTCATATTGGCATGCGCGTGGTGTATTTGGAGAGCATGATGTACGGCCTGTGCATGGGCGGGCTGTTTGTGGCGAGCGTGCTGTGGTTTGAGGCCGCGGCGTCGATGCTCGAATACGACAAGGTGCTAGCGCTTTTGGGCAACGCCGCGCCGGTGATCGCGCTCATGATCTCGATGTGCATGCGGCTTATCCCACAGTTTTTGCGCCGCGGCCGCACGGTGCTGGCGGTGCAGGATGCGATTGATGTACCGGGACGCGCGCCGGCTGACCCCGTGCGCTCGCGCCTGCGGGCGTCGAGCGTGTTGATGGGCTGGGGCATGGAAGATTCGCTGGAGCGCGCGGATGCCATGCGTTCGCGCGGGTGGGGTGCCGCGACGCGTCGTACGACGTATGCGCGGTATCGGCTGGGGCGCGGCGACGCTGCCGCGCTGGTTGGACTTGCGGTGTTTGGTGCCGCCGCGGTGGCGGTGGCATGGACCGCGACAACGCAGTATTCGTTTTACCCGCAGCTTTCGGTGCCCGCGCCGTGGCTGGGCTATGTCGTGTACGCTGCCTGGATGGTGCTGCCCTGCGTGTTGCATGCGATCGATGAGAAGAGGTTCGGCTGATGGCTCGGTTGGATAGGGGCCCGGTGTCGGGCGCGGCGTGCGGCCCGGATATGCCGGCGATTGAGGTGCGGAGCCTGAGCTTTGCCTACCCCGGGGCTGATGCTGCGGTGCTCGAGGGGCTCGACTGGTCTGTTCCCCAAGGTGCATTTGCGCTGCTTGTTGGCGGTACCGGATCGGGTAAGTCGACGCTGCTGTCGCTGCTCAAGCCCGAGATCGCTCCGGCGGGCGAGCGCACCGGCGATGCGCGCGTGCTGGGCGAGAACGTTGCCGACATGGACGTGCGTGCGTCTGCGGAGTGCGTGGGCTACGTGTTCCAGGATCCCGAGAACCAGATTGTGTGCGAGACCGTGTGGCACGAGATGGCGTTTGGCCTAGAGAATCTGGGTGTGTCGCGCGACGAGATGCGCCGCCGTGTTGCCGAGACCAGTTATTTCTTTGGTATGGAGGACTGGCTTCATTGCGATACCGATACGCTTTCGGGTGGCCGCAAGCAGCTGCTGTCGCTTGCCGCCGTCCTGGCGCTGCGTCCGCGTGTGCTGCTACTCGACGAGCCCACGTCTCAGCTCGATCCCGTTGCCGAGAAGAATTTTCTGCACGCGCTGTTTCGCGTGAACCGTGAGCTGGGCTGCACGGTTGTTGTGGCTACGCATCAACCGCGGCCGATGCTCGAGTATGCGACGTGTACGTACCGGATTGAGGGCGGTCGTGTGCGCGAGGTGGCGGATATGGCTTCTTTGGGACGCCGAGAATCGCTGTTTTCCGATGACATGTTGGGGTGGGGTGCCATCCGATGTGCAAAAAACGGAGTATTCAGCAGGCGTGAGGACAATTTGGGCTCTCTGGAGCCGCCCGGGGACGTATCGAGCGCGAAAAAAAGTTCGGAATTGGACAAATCGTCCGAATTTGTGGCGCAAACGTCGCTCGAGAACGGCTCGGAAGCCTTCCCACGCACGGATGAAAGCAGAATACTCCAAAAAATGCACGGCGGATCGGCTGCCACCCTGTCGGAAGGCTGGTTTCGCTACGATCGCGTTGGCGGCTGGGTGCTGCGCGGGCTCGATGTGACGTTTTCAGCCGGCGCGGTGCATGCGGTCGTGGGCGGAAACGGCTGCGGCAAGTCGACGATGCTCTCGGTGCTGGCCAAGACGGCTAAGCTGCAGCGTGGCCGCATGGTGCGCGGGACGGCTTCGGCGGCGCTGCTGCCGCAGAATCCCAAGGCATTGCTGGTTGCCGAAACGGTGCGCGACGAGCTGATGGAATGGGCTTCGGCCTGCGGATACGACGAGGCCGCAGCACGGGAGCAGACAGCGCGCTTGGGCCTGGTGGGCTTGGAGGCGCGTCACCCGTACGATCTTTCGGGCGGTCAGCGCCAGCTGCTTGCGTTGGCAAAGCTGCTGTTGATTGGTCCGGAGCTGCTGCTGCTTGATGAGCCCACCAAGGGTTTGGACTTGGCCAGCCGCCGCATCATCGCTCGCGCCCTGCGTGACCATGCGAATGCCGGCGGTACCGTCATCATGGCCACGCACGACCTGGACTTCGCCGAGCAAGTTGCCGACGACGTTGCCATGATGTTCGACGGCGAGATCGCCTGCATGGAGCCTCCGGCAGATTTCTTTGCCGACAACGTGTTTTATAGGGCGTGATGGGATGACGGACTGTCGTTTCTCGCGCTTGCTTGCAAAACTGGAGATCCCGCTGCTGCTGGCGGTGCCAGCCGTGATGGCTGCGGCGTTGCTGGCGGGCGTTGAGCAGGCAGCGTTGGCCATGCTTGTCGTGGTGGCGCTGGTGCTTGCGCTGTTCTTTGCGGGTTACGAGGTGTCGCGCCCGGGCCTGCGCCAGATTATGCCCACGCTGGTGTTGGCGGCGTTGGCCGCGGCGGGGCGCATCTTGTTTGGCCCCATTCCCGACTTTAAACCGGTGAGCGCCATCGCCATTATCGCGGGGGCGACGCTTGGTCGCCGCAATGGTTTTATGGTTGGCGCGCTGGCGGCGCTGACCAGCAATTTCTTTTTTGGACAGGGCATGTGGACGCCGTGGCAGATGTATGCCTGGGGTCTGGTTGGCTATGTTGGCGGCGCGCTGGCGCATGCGGGCGCGTTCGACCGTGCGGATGGAACCGTGCGCATGCCGGCGCTGATGGCGTACGGCTTTGCCTCGGGCTTGCTCTACGGCGTTGTGATCAACGCGTATGACATCATCGGTTTTGTGCAGCCGCTCACGTGGACGGGCGCCATAGCGCGTCTTGCCACCGCCGTACCGTTCGATATCACGCACGGACTCGCGACCTGCGTGTTTTTGGCCGCTCTGTACAAGCCCTGGTGTCGCCGCATCAACCGCGTCGTCGTGAAGTACGGGCTGTAGTGGTGGTTGCGCCGAGGCAAGAACCAATACTGTCTTGGTGTTATATCAAAACTATGCCGGTTTACGGGGCTAGATTGGCACAGACAGACCATACCGGCTTTTTTCGAAATGGAGTAAGCCGTTTGCCTGCGGTTTTATTATTTCGGAATTGCGTATGGTTGGGGGTTTGCGATTTAGCCCCGTAAACCGGCATAGTTTTGAAATGGCAGGTTGATATGACGGGCATCGTGGCCCTCAAGAGCCAAGCTGATCCGTTATCTTCCGTCCCCAGACGTCCTCGGGGAGTCAACTGAACCCGCCCGCTACGAAATCGGCCCATCTACTACGTTTAGCCTGATACCCCCGACCATGACCGCGTTTTATGAAAAACCGCAGGCTTTCTACCTGCGGTTTTCTTTTTGCGTTGTTCGCTGTGGTTGAGGGTAGTGGCTTAAACGTAGTAGATGGGCCGATTTCGTGGCGGGTGGGTCGCGTGGATGCCCTCGCGAGGTGAAAATGATCCGTTTTCCTCCGTCCCCGGGGGATCGTTTGGGGGTTAGAGCTCCAGGGCGAGGGTGACGGGGCAGTGGTCGCTGCCGAAGATGTCGCCGCGGATGCCGGTGTCGCGTACGTTGCCAGCGATTGCGTCGCTTACCAGGAAGTAGTCGATGCGCCAGCCTGCGTTGTTCTTGCGGGCATTAAAGCGGTAGCTCCACCAGCTGTAGACGCCCTCGACGTTCGGATTTGCCGCGCGCCAGGTATCGGTAAAGCCGGCGTTGAGCAGCTCGGTGAACTTGCCGCGCTCCTCGTCCGAAAAGCCTGCGTTGCCGCGGTTGGACTTGGGGTTCTTAAGATCGATCTCCTCGTGTGCCACGTTAAAGTCGCCGCAGGTCACCACGGGCTTTCCGGTCTCGCGCTCGAGGCCTGCCAAAAAGCCGCGGTAGGCATCGTCCCAGGCCATGCGTACATCGATGCGCGCGAGCTCGTTTTGGGCGTTGGGCGTATAGACGTCGACAAACCAAAACTTGTCGAACTCGAGCGCACAGACGCGGCCCTCGGTTGCGGCTTGGGCGACGAGCTCGGCAGCCCCGCCCTCGCCGGCGTAGGGCAGCAGCGCGTCGGCGCGCAGCACGCGCAGCGGTTCCTGGCGGCTAAAGACCGCGGTGCCCGAGTAGCCCTTGCGCTCGGCGTAGCTCCAGGTTTGGTGATAGCCGGGCAGGTCGATATCGACCTGGCCCTCCTGCAGCTTGGTTTCCTGCAGCGCTAGGATATCGACATCGAGTTCCTGTGCGATCTGGGTAAAGCTCGGGTCCTTTTTGAGCACGGCGCGCAGACCGTTAACGTTCCACGAGGCAAAGGTGTAAGTCTGAGGCATGGTGTCCTTTCGACGGGGTTGGCAGGCTTAAGATTAACGCAACTAGAGCGGGGCGGAGTCCGCGAGTGATAGTGCGAACGCCGCCATCCCGGAGACACGGACGGAGGACATATATGACGCAGGCAATATCGGATCCCAAACAGGCCTCTGCCGCGTTGGCGGAGCTGTTCGAAACCCATAGTCACGTGGTCTTCTTTGGCGGTGCGGGCGTCTCCACGGCAAGCGGCATTCCCGATTTCCGCAGCGTGGACGGTCTGTATCACCAACGGTTTTCCTATCCGCCCGAGACTATGCTCTCGCACAGCTTTTACGAGACACATCCGGCGGAGTTCTTCGACTTTTACCGCACCAAGATGATCGCGCTTAACGCTAAGCCCAATCGCTGTCACACCAAGCTGGCCGAGCTGGAGCGCGCCGGCAAGCTCGACGCCGTGGTGACGCAAAACATCGATGGCTTGCATCAGGCGGCTGGTTCACGGCACGTGTTTGAGCTGCATGGCTCGGTACACCGCAATATCTGCCAGACGTGCGGCGCGGTCTACAGTGCCGAATGGATTTGCGCGCGCGAGCACGAGGATGCCGCGGGCATGCCCGTGTGCCCTACGTGCGGCGGTCGCATCAAGCCCGATGTGGTGCTCTACGAAGAGCCGCTCGACGAGCACGTGCTTACCGGCGCCGTTGCTGCCATCGCCGCAGCCGACGCCCTCGTCGTGGGCGGAACCTCGCTCGTAGTGTATCCGGCGGCGGGCCTCACGCGTTACTTTACCGGCGATACGCTGGCCATATGCAACCTTGCTCCCACCGATCAGGATGCAAATGCCGACCTGCTGATTTCTTGCGACATCGCGGCCGCGTTTGCGTTCTAGCCCGCGCGCGCGGATACAATAGAAAGACTAATTGCAAAGCGACCCCGCCGTCAGCGCCCGAGCGCGGCGGCGTGGGCATTTTAGGAGGATGTTCATGGCGAACGACAGCAAGACATGGCGGTGCGGAAAGTACGAGCTCAGCTTTGATCGTCCGCGCATCATGGGCGTCCTCAATGTGACGCCCGATTCGTTTAGCGACGGCGGGGAGCACTTCGACCCGGACGCCGCCATCGAGTACGGCCTGGCGATGCTCGATGCCGGCGCCGACATCATCGACGTGGGCGGCGAGTCCACGCGCCCCGGCTTTACCCCGGTCAACCCCGACGAGGAGGCGCGTCGCGTGCTGCCCGTCGTGCGCGCGCTCGCCAAAGAGGGCGCTATCGTCTCGATCGATACGCGTCATGTGGCGGTTGCCAAGGCGGCGGTGCGCTGCGGTGCTTCGATTGTCAACGATGTGACGGGCTTCACCGACCCCAAGAGTTCAATATAGCTTTCTTTGTTTAATGCTGGTGCAAAGTTATCTAATACATCTTTAGCACCTGCGGCGTCATCGTAATGCACGCCGGCGAGGTCGCCGCACCCGCTCGTACGCACGCGACGGTGCAGCTCGATACTTCGGCCGCGGCGTTTGTTGCCGAGAAGGCGCGCGAGGCGGCCGCCGAGGCTGCGCGCGAGGCTGAGAAGCCCGCTCGTCGCCGTCGCGGCAAGTTGTTGGGCGACCCTAAGCCCGAGGCAAAGCTCCCGGGTGGCGTGGTGCAGCCCGCGCTGCCGTTTGGCGAATCGGAGCCCGCGCCCGAGCCTGTTGACGAGCCAGAGACGCCGGCTGCCGAGCAGACTGCCCCTGCCGCCGCTGCGCCCGAGACCGTGCCCGCAGCTACCGAAGCCGCACCAGAGCCCAGCGACCACCTGGCCGCCATGATGCGCCGCAGTGCCCGCCGTGAGGAAGCCTATGTGCCCACCTCGCAGCTCCGCCGCTTTACCCTGCCCGATTCGGCGCCCATCATGCGCCGCGTCATGGGCTTCCTGTCCGATCAGGCCCGCACGCTCATCCATGCCGGCGTGTCGCGCGACCGCATCTGCATCGATCCCGGTCCGGGCTTTGGCAAGACGGCCAACGAGGATGTCGTCATCCAGCGCGAGACCGCCAAGATGGCGTCGCTGGGCTATCCGCTCATGTGCGCCGTGTCGCGCAAGCGTTTTGTGGGCGCCGTCTCGGGCGTGACCGAGGCCGCCGCGCGCGATGCCGCCACGTTTGGCGTGTGCCTGGGCGCCATCCAGGCCGGTGCCAACATCGTGCGCGTGCACGACGTCACCGGTTTCGCGCAGTTCCTGAACGGTTACTGGGCTGTCGCCAAGCCGCAGCCACGTCGCGCGTTTGTGGCCGTGGGTTCCAACCTGGGGCATCGCTGCGACAACATCCGCGCCGCCCGCGACATGATTGCCGAGATCCCGCTCACCTGCGTGTCCAACTCCTCGCGCATCTACGAGAGCGAGCCGGCCTACGAGACGCGCCAGGACGCGTTTGCCAACGCCGTTATCGAGATCAAAACCGAGCTGGCGCCGCTGGTGCTGCTCGACGAGCTGCAGAAGATCGAGCTCGAGCTGGGCCGCGACCGTTCCAAGAAGGCCAAGGCAAACGGCCCGCGCACCATCGACCTGGACCTGCTGTGGATGGACGGCGAGACCCACGGCGGCAAGAAGCTGCGCCTGCCGCATCCGCTGATCGGCGAGCGCGACTTTGTGCTGGTGCCACTCGAGGACCTGATGCACGACCCGGCTCGGTTCTTCCGCTACAACGGCGTTGAGGTCAAGGAGCCCGAGGATCGCGTGGGCCATATCGTGGGCGAATTGGGGCGCATGTAGATGATTGAGATGAATGCTGTAGCCGCCGGTACCGAGCTCGACGCGGCGCGTGACGCGGGCCGCGAGGGCATGTCCGCGGGCTGGTGCGCGTGGAGCGCGGGTGATGCATCGCTGACGTTTTCGCTGGTCGTGCGCCCCGATGTGAACATGCACGCCTTCCACGGCCTGCCGTTTGTGGCCGCAATGGGCATGATGGACGCGCTCGCGGGCACGGCCGCAACGCCGGGCCTGGGGCTTGCCGGCAAGGTGGGCATCCAGTGGCCGAGTGACATCGTGTGCGGCGCTCCTGCGTTTGAGACGTCGCTCGCGCGCGTCGCCGTCAACGGCGGTGCCGGTGCTGCGGGCATGTTTGCCGCGGTGACGGTTGATGTTGAGCGTGCGGCGCTAGGCGAGCTCGGCGTGGATATGGCCGACGAGGTGCTGGTCGAGGCATTGGCCGCGGCGGTGCTCGCTCGCGTTGACGCCT
Source organism: uncultured Collinsella sp. (assembly GCA_905197595.1). Lineage (GTDB taxonomy): Bacteria > Actinomycetota > Coriobacteriia > Coriobacteriales > Coriobacteriaceae > Collinsella. The sequence continues at coordinate 4,323 of CAJJZM010000002.1, read as the reverse complement.
GGGCGGTTGCCGCCAACACACCACAGGGCGCTGCCGGCCCGCTGGCCCCGGTGCTGGGCGAGTATTTCGATATGGTGCCGCTGCTGGGTCGTCAGGTCGCGGCGGTGTCGCCCAACGGCCTGCCGCTCGCGGTCGGCGTGTTTGCGGGCCTGGACATCTGGGGTCGCGCGACCATTAAGACTGACGCCGGCGAGCAAGAGTTTCCGCCCGAGGCCGTGCGCATTCGCGGGCTGTAGCGCGCGGCGCCCGCACTCAAAGATAACGATGACAAGCAAGACCCTTCTCGGCTGTGCCGGGGAGGGTCTTGCTTGTCTGGGGAATGGGTTGTCAGCACCCTATTCCTCAAAACTGAAAAATTTTTGTTTTTGAGGAATAGAAAACATGCACGATATCGCTGCGCTGGGCGTATTCGAGGAGTCTCTATTCCTCAAAATTGAAAATTTTTCAGTTTTGAGGAATAAGCTTGGCGAACGTTTGCGGGGACTGTGGCATCGGGCGTGCTCGACTTAAGCTCCTGCCTTACCCCAACTCCTGCATGCGGCGGTAGATTTCGCAGATGCCCTTAATGGTAAGTTGTCCGTCGATCACATCGAAGGCGTCGGTCGAATCGGCGACGATGGCGGCGAGACCGCCCGTGGCGATGACGGTGGCGTCCTCGCGGCCCAGCTCGCGCTTCATGCGCGCGACCAGGCCCTCGGCCATGGCGGCGGCGCCCACGACGGCGCCGACCTTGATGCACTCCTCGGTATCGCGGCCGATGGCATGCTCGGGCGCCTCGAGCGGCACGCTGGCGAGCTTGGCGGCACGGGCGGCAAGCGCGTCCATGGAGATGCGGATGCCCGGCGCGATCGCTCCGCCAATGTAATAGCCGTCCTCGTCGATAACGTCGATATTGGTTGCGGTGCCAAAGTCCACCACAATCGCCGGGGCGCCGTAGAAGGTCTCGGCTGCAACGGCGTTGGCGACGCGATCGGCGCCTACGGCCTGGGGGTTCGCCGCCCGCAGCTTGGTCACGGCCGCCGTCTGCGGCCCGATGACGATGGCGTCCGCGGCAATGCGGTCTGCCACGGCGTGCCACTCGCGCGAGAGCTGCGGCACCACACCGGCAAAGGCAATCGCGTCGACCGCGTCGAGCGAAAGGTCGTACATCTTAAAGAAACCCATCAGGCGCACATGGATCTCGTCGGCGGTGTAGGAGCGGTCGGTGGGCATGCGCCACGACTGCACCAGCTCGTCTCCGTCAAACAGGCCCATGGCCGTCTGCGTGTTTCCCATATCGATAGCGAGCAGCATGTCTACTCCCGGTGTTGGCATAAAAGGACGCGCACCATTGTATACGTGCCGTCGGGGCCGCTGAGCCGCGATTCGCTTACGGTGATATGGGCTGAGGGGTTTAAATATGAAGGAATTATGCTCTACGAGATTTTCCTTGCCGCTTACCGAACTCCCGCGTAATATTCTTTCTTGCGCACATGAGGCGCCCAGACATTGCGGGGTGGAGCAGTCTGGTAGCTCGTCGGGCTCATAACCCGGAGGTCGTAGGTTCAAATCCTGCCCCCGCGACCAAGAACTTTAGCAGCCCAGAGGCATTGTTCCTCTGGGCTGTTTTCTTTTGACTAAATAGTGCGGCGAAGAAATAGCGAAGAAAATAAGACGGAATCATGTACAAAGAAGCCTACCGGAGTGCAATAGAGCCAAACGCTGGTAAAAAAGACCGGACCAGCACGAAGAATCTTTCTCAGTGGAAAGGGCTATCCAGTGAGGGTCCTTGCGTCGGTGGAGCAAGGACCACGCGGCGAGCTAGTTGCTGCGCGGGCATTTTGGATCCCCATGCCAATCTCTGCGCCTTGGAGGTCGTTGGTTCGAATCCGGCCTCCGCGACCAAAACTCCGGGTCAGACGCAGAAAAGCCTGGCAGTGCGAATAAACGACAAGTACCACCATGCCGAGATGATCGGCATGGTGGTACATCTTAGAAGTGATCTCGAACGTTATCTTTAGGGAGAGTTCGAGATCACTTGCGCTTTCTTTAAATGACGAGCTGAGCGTTACGCAAAATTACTTAATAATTACATTTTCAGTAGTGTAAGATGCCTGTGCGTATCGCTGAGCATTGGCAAACTGCGAAGTAGCACGGCCATACAAAATTGCAGCCTGCTCCTTATCGCCTTTCGCATTGGCGCAATCGGCCATAGTTGTGTAATTGCATCCCGTGTGCACTGCCTCAGCAGCCATATTGTAATATTCCATCGACTCGTCATCCACTGAGTCATTCTTATACAATTCAGCTCCTGCATTTCTTACTGCAATACGCGCATCGGTTGCTGCGCTTTTATTAGTGGCCTGCATGTCCTTTCCGAGAGTAAGCTTGCAGTAATTAGCTGTACCATAGGGAACGTCTGAACGGAATTTCTCGTCATGGCCTCTCAAGAGATACATTTCAAGATCAGTTGCATCAAAAATTGTCCTGAAAATTGTCTTGAATTCTATGTCATCTCCTTCAGGAGAGTGGAACTGATAGAAACCACCGTAATCCCAATTTTCCTCACTCCATTTGCCCTCGTCATAGTAACGAATGCTTCCGAGTCCGTTCGCGAGCGTGAGTGGGGTAACGCTGCCGCTCTCGTCTTGCATAACCTTTTCTAGAGTATTGGCTCTTGGCACGCTATCCGGATATGCCTCATATGAATCATTCATCCATAACTTATCCTTGAAATGATTCGCTGCAATTAGATAGTCCGTCTCACCGTAGTCACCGGCTTTGCGCACTACATATGCATTATCTTTTTGCTCGATGAGATACGCATTCCCCTTGTTGTCGGAAACGTTGATGTTACCCGTGTGAATCCACTCAGTTTTTGTAAGCATTTTGACTGCTTCGTCTGCCGTATCACACTTTGTGGCTGTGTACCAATAAGCAAACAAAGTATTGAGGAAGGTGCCTTCCCTATCGATTGTCTTGGCACCTTTGCTTGGCGATGCTGTAGGCCCTCCGGCATAGGTAATAATAAGGCCTTTAGAGTTCATGAACGCATTTCCTTGCAATCCACCTGATGCAATGACTGCATTGCCATGTTTCGGATAAGAAATCATGCTCGAGAACATTGCGGCGGGTGTTGCGCTGACTGCATCAAGATTAGCGGCTCCAAGATGATGACCATCCTGAGTCATATCTCCCCAAGCAGATACATTCATGCATGTTTTTGAACGCTCTGGATCATTTGAACTCTCTGGATCAAAATGCATCATGAGGTCAGAGTTAAGAACAGATGAACCCATAACTGCAACTACTGCATCTTCCTTTGAGACTCCTGCCCCCTCAGCTACCCCCGACAAGAAATCAAATACAGATGGGTCATCCTCTTCATAATGTTTCAGAATCTTACCCATAGCTTCGTTATATGCGGCATCGTCTGCCTCTGCGTAAATTGCAGCCATTACAGCTGTCCAGTTATTCTCTAACTGATCCTTTTGCTGTAACCCATACTGTTTTCCCATATCAAACCAAGAGCCATTTACATACACAACTTCCTGCGCATTTCCTGCGTTGACGGTTGCATCGAACTTCCCGTCAAACTCTTTGTTTTTAGAAGTTGATCCGGCATTTTCCAGCGTGCTGTCTGATGACCCACCTTGCGTATTATTTGCAGAACATCCTGGGCCTGCCACCATGCTTAAACATAGGCTGGCGCAACACAATACGCAGGCTATCTTTCTTCTCATAATCTGTCACCTTCTCTTCCAGAGGTTCCGTGTTGCCGATAACTTGATGGCTAAAGCAAAGGCCCCTCGTTGCCGACAACCCAATGGCTAGATTATGTAGTTTTCCAATCCGCTTTCACATGAACTGGTCTTGATAAAAATGTTCAATCTTAGCCTATACCCTGGTTTAGCACTTTATGAACTAGGGTTCATGAAGCGCTAAACCAGGGTATAAACAAAAGGAAGCAGGATTCATATTGATTAGCCCAACGTAATCAACGTTATGAACATCTGATTTTCTGCAGCAACTGCATCCTGTTGCTAACATCGGCCTTCTGGTAAATGTTATGCGTATGAGATTTGACGGTGCCAGTCGAAATAAACAACAGTTCGGATATCTCCTGTGTGCTTTTCTCCTTGAGCAAGAATCCCAGAATCTCTCGCTCCCTGAGACTAAGGCCAATAGATGTCGCATAGGCGTCTATAACTTCTTCCGAAAGCTCTCCTGTCAAGGCTTTATAGCTAATCGGTTTCACTGTAATCTTGTCAACAAAGAAACGCGCCGCAACAACAATAAGATATGCGGCAACAACTATCTGGGAGATGCTTTCGCCAATATTGC
>CAJJZM010000001.1:0-76154 GCA_905197595.1 uncultured Collinsella sp. | reverse complement strand
GTTCGTCAGAACGGCGAAACCTAAGGGCGCAGCGTCGACCGGTCCGTCGTTCGTTAGAACGGCGGAACCTCTAGAGCAGGGTGACGCTAAAGCTGCGGACGTCCGTCTCGCCCGGCGCCAGCGTGATCGTGTTGACCTTGTGCTCAAAAACGTCGTCCTCGGTGTCCATGGTGGTATGACCGGTCCAGGGCTCGAGCGCCACAAACGGAGCGTCGTTGGCGGCAGACCACACGCCGATGTACTTAAAGCCCTCAAAGTCGATCTTGACGCCGTGGCCCGACTTGCGACCGCGCAGCGTGAGCGTGGAGCCCGGGGTATCGGTGAACATGATGGCGTCGTTATCGAAGCTGCGGTGCGTGATGGGCAGCACGTCCGAGTTATCGGGGGCCTTGCAGCTACCCTCGAACGTCATAAGACCGTCGGGCGTGATGATGGGAGCCTCGTTGGTCCAAGCCTCGGTAAACGCCAGCTCGTAATCCTCGAACGCCTCGTCTTCGGCACCGGGGGCGGGCACGTTGAATGCAGGATGACCGCCCACCGAGAACGGCAGGGCCACGTCGCCGGTGTTGGTGACGGCAAAGGTCTGCGTGAGCGTGGCGTCGCCGGTCAGGGCATAGGTCATGTTGAGCTTAAAGTGGAACGGGAACGCCTTGAGCGACTCGGGCGTGTCAGTGATCTCGTACGTTACCGAGGAGCCGTCCTCCGAAACCTCGACCAACTTGTGCTCGACGATGCGAGCGAGTCCGTGGCGCGGCATCTCGCAGGTGCCGGCCGCAGATGTCGCCATGTTGTTGCGCAGCGATCCCACGATGGGGAACAGGATAGGCGCATGCTTGCCCCAAAAGGCCGGGTCGCCCTGCCACAGATACTCGTTGCCGTTGAGGGCAAGGCTCGTGAGCTGGGCGCCCATGGAATCGATGGCCGCGATGAGGCCGCCGCGCTTGATGGTAGTGACGGTGGACATGCTACTTCCTCCAATAGTAAACAACGGTGTCGAGGGCTATTGTCCCACTCTTGGCGGCGGGGTTGAGCGACAGGTGCAGTTATTGAGCAATAGCGTAAAGGTCAAACCCGCCCTGCGGCGTGCTATCGACCGTATCGGGCGCCTGTGAATTAAAACTCACCGGAACCATGCGCTTTGAGGCACGGTAACGCGTGCCGTCGGTGGCGACGGGCGGCTCATCGACCGTGAGCTCGTAGTCGCCGGGCTTGAGCTCGATGCCGTCACCTTCGGAATTGACGTATTGGTACTCGTCGATCGCTTGCCCCTTGAGCGTGCGACCCACGATATGGACGAGCATCTGGCTGTCGCCGCGCGCGGTGTCCCACGTCGCGCCGTCCTTGACCTCGACCGATACATGCACCGAGCGCGTGCGGCTGAGCGATTGTTCGACGGACATCTCGACCTTGGCGGCGTCTTTTCGTTGTTGTTCAACATGGCTCCAGACGTTTCCAATTACCGAGCATGCGATAACGCCGGCCATGAAGGCGATGAGGATGGGGCCGAGCGGAGAGCGACGGCCCGCGTCCTCCTCGCGAGCCAGGTCGGGGCGACGTGTGGGCGCGGGCGCCTGAGCACCCTGCGAGGGCACGTCGAGAATGCTGAAGGATGCCGTGCTGTCGGGGTCGATGGTATGGCGAGGTTGCGGGGTCTTTGCCGGCGAGATGGACATATCGGCCGGCTCACCGAGCGTGGCTGTGGCATCGGCCTTAGCCTCATCGGCCTCGGCTTGGGCCCAAGCCTGTTCAAAGGTTAGGGGTTCGGCGGCATCGGAGGCGGCTTCAGGCTCGACACCGGCATCGTTGCCGGTCTCGTCCTCGTCGCTCGACACGTCACACGGCGCGGGCTCGTCCCACTCTTCGTCCGGAGCCTCGCCCTCGCTATACCACCATTCAAAGTTATCGATATCCATACGGGGCGCCCCTTAAGCCTCGCAAATAAACACTTGCCAGCCTTATACCCCCAGATGGCGCGGGAACTCGCCGGCACAGACAGGAAAACCGTCACAACATTCGACGCTTTTCCTCGTTTTCGAGATTTTCGCCGAATGTTGTGACGGTTTGGGCAGCAGCCACACCGCGAATGTGACGAAGGAGCAGCCCCCTTGTCACATCTGAAGGGCGACGGGGATTTGGATGCAGCAGAAGTCCTCTTGGTGGGACTCGTCGTAGCTCGTGGTGTCCAAGTAGCAAAAATCGAAAGCGTTGCCGATGGGCTGGAGCGCATGTTTGTCCATGCAGGCGACGATGGCGCGGATGCCCTCGGGCTCGTACGGCATGCCCCAGCGGCTCATGCATAGATACGTGCCCTCGGGCAGCACCTCGACGCCAATCTCTGTCAGCTCGGCAGGATCGCTCGGCAGCGTTTCCTCGGCACCGCGCGGCAGCACGGCAAAGGAGCCCGCGCCGGCGATAGGGTCGTCGGAATGCAGCGCCTCGCGACGCAGCATGGCACCCCAGCCGCGCATGGGACGCGTGCCCGTCAACGCACGCATGCGCAGGATGGCCCGCATGAGCGTGGGGTGAAGCATCGAGCGGCCGCGCTCGATATCGCCTGGAAACTCCTCAAAGACCACGAAGCGGCGCTCGAACTGCTTGAGCTCCAGCTTGCCCTCGCGCTCGCGCCAGTAAACTGCCTCGTCGTAAAAGCTCAGACGCTCCTGCACGCTCGCACGCTCGGCTTTGAGCCCGGCAATCTGCTCGTCGAGCGCCTGCACCCGCGAGCGCAGGTGGTCGGTCATCTCGCTAATGTCGAACGTCGAGGCTAGGCGGTCGATCTCATCGAGTTCGAGCCCTAGGTCGCGCAGCATGCAGATCAGACGCATGAGCGGGATCTGCGTGGGCGAATAGAAACGGTAGCCTTTTTCGTTAACCACGGCGGGCTTAAACAGGCCGATCTTGTCGTAGTAGATGAGCGTTTGGCGCGAAACGTTAAACAAACTCGCCATCTCGCTAATCGCATACATGCCCGTCTGCATAGATCCTCCCGACACATCCTTTTAGCGCACAAAGCCCGCCGCCCACAGGGGCAGCGGGCTCAAACACTACTCGTATCCTACCCTAAAGACGCCCATGACCAGCGCTTATAGTTTGCGCATGACACGCCGACGGCCTCGAGCGCCTTGGCGGCGATGTGATGCACCGCGTCGTCGAGCGTGGCGGGGCCGTTGTAAAACGTGAGCATGGGCGGCATGAGCATGACGCCCGGTACGCGCGCCAGGCGCGCCATGTTGTCGACGTGAATGGCGCTGAAGGGCGTCTCGCGCACCATGAGCACCAGGCGGCGCTGCTCTTTCATCTGCACGTCGGCCGCGCGCAACAACAGGTTTTCGCTGTAGCCGCTCGCAATGCCGGCGAGCGTCTTCATGGAGCAGGGGGCCACGATCATACCGTCGACCGGATAGGTGCCGCTTGCGATGGCGGCGCCGATGTTCTTGTTGTCGTAGACCGCATCGGCATAGCACGCAAACTCGTCGAGCGTCATGCCGAGCTCCTGCTCGATGGTGATCTCTCCCCCGCGCGTGACGACAAGCGCCGACTCGGCGCCGGCCTGGCGCAGGCATTTGAGGCACTCAAGGCCCAGCGCGGCACCGCTGGCGCCCGAAACGCCAACGACGATGCGACGGGGACGGACAGAAGACTCAGGCATGACAACTCCTTAACTACTTGGTAGGGCTACTTACTAGAAAGCAATCTCCTTGGCCCACTTGTCCTTGTCGATCTCCATGAACTGCGAGCGAATGAAATTCTTCTTGAGGTCGAACGGGACCGTGCAGTCGAAGATGGCCTTGCAGGCGATGCCGTGCTCGCGGATCGTGGGGTCGAACGCGGGGTCGTTGGACGGATCGAGCACGTGGCAGTGGCAACCGGGGATGGTGATGAGGTCCACGTCGGCCTGGAAGCGCGTGGTCATGGCCCACATCACGTCGCTCATATCAAAGATGTCGACATCCTCGTCAACCAAGATCACATGCTTGAGCTCGGAGAATGCCGAGAAGGCGAGCATGGCGGCGTTGCGCTGACGGCCCTCGTCATTTTTGCTCGACTTCTTAAACTGCATGATGGCAACGAACTTGCCGCCGCCGCAGGGTGCAGCGTGGACGTTGAGCAGGCGGCCCGGGATAGCGGTCTCGACCATCTTGTAGATGGAAGCCTCGGTGGGGATACCGGCCATGGACACGTGCTCGTGCGAAGGGCCGATGCAGCTCTCCATAATGGGGTTGACACGCGTGGTGACGGCGGTGATCTTGATCACCGGACAGACCTTGGCGCCGCCGGTGTAGCCGGGGAACTCGGGCATGGCGTAGCCGTGGCCGTTGACGTCCTCGTTGATGGTCTCGTCGTGCATGAGGTAGCCCTCGAGCACGTACTCGGCATTGGCGATGCACTTCTGCGGAACGGTGACGCAGTCGGCAAGCTCGACGGCGTGGCCGCGCAGGGCGCCGGCGATCTGCAGCTCGTTGAAGCCGAGCGGCGTGGTGGGAGCCTCGAAGCCGCAGCACATGTACACAGCGGGGTCCAGGCCGATGGAGATGGAAATGGGCATGTCCTCGCCGCGCTGGCAGTACTCGTCAAAGAACGCGCCCAGGTGACGGCTGCCGGGGGTAATCCACATGGCGAGCTTGTCCTTGTCGACGCAGGAGAAGCGGTGGATGGTCACGTCGGACTGGGAGCCGTCGGGGCTCGTGCCATAGGCGAGACCCATGGTGATGTAGGGGCCGCCGTCGACGGGCGTGTTGGTGGGAGCGGGAACGATCTTGCGCAGGTCAAAGCCCTCGTCGCTCGCCTTGTACACGACCTCCTGGCAGTCGACGTGCGCACCCTCGGCGATCTGCTCGGGCGCGATCAGGTTCTCGAAGCGCTTGCCGATCTCGAGGCCCAGGTGCTCCTCGTCCAGGTCGAGCAGGGCGGCAACGCGCTTGCGGCTGGCAAGCATGCCGATGCAGACCTTGGCATCGTCAAAGCCCTTGACGTTGTTGAAGACCATCGCCGGACCCTCTTTGGTCGGACGCATAACGGTGCCGCCGGCACCGACGTGGCGATAGACGCCCGAGACCTCGGCGTCCGGGTCGACCTGGGTGTCGGTCTCGAGCAGCTGGCCCGGCATCTCGCGCAAAAAGTCGAGTGCGGAGCGCAGGTCGTGGATCTGGGAAGCATCGGTAGTGGACATAGCATGCTCCTTTCGGGAGAGTGCCCGGCGGCGGGGATGCCGCCGGGCTGGGTAACGTAGTGGGGCCGCGGCGCTCATAGATGAGGCGCTCGACCGTTTACATCAGGCCAAAGAGATGGAACCAGGCAGCCTCGACCAGCACGACGATAAAGACGACCGCAGTGAGGGGAATGCCCATGCGCATGGCCTCTTTGGAGGTGTAGCCGCCGGCGTCCTTGCCCTCGCCGATAAGGATCGGCAGGTTATGGAACGGCAGGATGTAGTGGATGTTGATGGACGTGAAGACGATGAGCGCCACGGCGAGCGGGCTCACGCTGGAGCCGGCCGCGAAGCTGATGAACGCCGGCACGCACACGCCGAGCACGGCCATGACCGAACCCATGAACATGTGGATGATCATGGAGAGCGCGGCGACAAGCAGGGCGAACAGGAAGATGTTCTCGGGCACGGAGCTGGGAAGCACGACGTCGGCGATCCAGGCGTTCATGCCGGTGGCACCGCCCACAGAGCCCACGGCCATGGCGGCCGTCAGGAACATGAGGGACTTGATGTCGACAGCGTTCCAGCTGGCAGGGGTGAGGACCTCGCCGATGATGGGCATGGCGAGTGCGACGCCAATGGCCAGGGTAACCCAGCCGATGTAATCGCCCGAGACGGTGAGCCACAGCGCGATGGCGATGACAAGCCACACGATGGTGCGGATCTCCTTGACGGAGAGCTTGCCGAGCGCGGCCTGCTTGGCCACGATCTGCTCGCGATCGTAGACGAGCTCCTTGCTGGGCTTAAAGAGGAAGAGGCCCAAGAACAGGGTGCACAGCAGCGCGACCAGCATAGGCACGCTCATGTACAGGAACCAGTCGACAAAGGACGGGCTCATGCCGCCGGCCTCGGCACTGTACTGCGCAACGAGCGGGTTGAGTGTGGAGTCGCCCGTCAGGAAGAACATGGAGCCCGGAGCGGCAGCGGCAAACACGAGGAAGCCGAGCTTGCCGCGATCATCGTCACCGTAGCCGGCGGACTCGGCGATAACCGAGACGACGGCGAGGATGAGGAAGGCGCGGGGGAACGGATGCGGGATCAGCAGCGACAGCACAAAGGTGAGTGCGAAAATCGAAATGATGAGCGACTTGGCATCGCGCACAAACTTGAGCATGAACGCATAGGCGATGCGCTCGCCCAGGCCCGACTCCTTGACCGCGCTGGCGATGAGGTAGGCGCCGATGACGAGCCACATGGTGGCCTTGGTCCACGAGCTAAACGTGGAGGCGACCGTCGCCGAGATGCTCGCGGCGCCCGTGTCGTCCACGCACACCTTGAACAGAACGAGCAGCGCGCAATAGAGCAGGCCCACAAAGCCCGGCTGTGCCACGCCACACGCCCAGAACACCACCGTGGCGAGCGTCAACGCCAGACAGGTCTGACCGCCGACCGTAAGCTCGACCGTCGAGCTCAGCTCCGCCAAAGGAAGAAACTTCACCAGCAAAAAGACAACGATACCCAGCACAAAGCCAATTTCGCGCTTGGTGATCTTAAACGCCTTCTTTTCCGTTTCCATCTCCCCACCTTTCTTGTTGGGGGCGCTCCGGATTCGCAGCCACGTTGCCACTTAAAAAGGGGCGCCCGTTATCGGACACCCCTTACGTTGCGCTGTGTTGTGGCAATACAGTCAAGCGGGATTTTTGGATGAGAAGCGATCCTCTGGACAAAAAGCGTCACAACATTCGACGCTTTTCCTCGTTTTCGAGATTTTCATCGAATGTTGTGACGGTTTGGATATGGCAAAGGGACTGTACCTTTGTTACATAGCGAGGGCCGTACGGATGGATGGGTCGCTGAGTGCCTCGCGGAGCCAGGGGGCCAGCTGCTCGGGGTGACCCTGCAGGTAGCCTTTGAGCTCGGACGGGGCCACGCGACGCACCTCCGAGATCTCCTCTTGGTTGATATGCAGCTCGCCCGGCTCAACATGGGCTGCGAACACCTCGCACCATTCGCACTCGCAGTGGCCGTCGCCGTGGTCCTCGCGGTACACCACGTGTCCGAGGTGCTTGAGCTGATCGGGCTCGCGCGTGATGCCAAGTTCTTCGTTGATGCGACGTGCCGTGGCGGCCGCGACGTCTTCCCCGGGGAGCGGATGGCCGGCGCAGCTATCGGCCAGCACGCCGCCCCACAGTCGTTTGAGCGGACTGCGGCGGCAGAGCAGCAGGCGCGCGTCCTCGCCCTGGCCCTCGACCAAAAGCGTCAGAAATGCCTGATGCAGGATGCCCTCGCCGGTGTGGGCCTCGATGCGGTCGACGGGGCCGAGCGCCTCGCCGGTCGCGACATCGACCGCCACGACCTCGGCGCCCACACCGCCCTCGTCCCAGCCGGCGCGCAGGATGCGGGCTGCGGCTGCCTCGAGCGCGGCGATGAGTTCCTTGGTGGTGTCGAGCACGCGCTGCAAGTCGTCCGCGGTCGCGTTCTCCACATGAAAACCCGTGCTTGCGACTACCGGCACGCCAAAGCGCGTGGCCAGCGCCGCCGCGATATCGTGCGCCGGGATCTCATCTCGATGGCACGGAACGGCCAGGATGCTCACCGTCGCCGTACGGCCGGGCTCGGGGCGCGGAATGGCCTGCGCCGTAGCGCCCAGGTGCGCGAACTCCGGCGAGCAAGCGTACACCGCCATGCCTCGCGGCGTCACCGTCAGCTGGGCCTCGAGCGCAAACTTGCCCTCGCCCACTGCAACCTTTGTCGTGTGCATACCCATGGGATCTCCTGTCGCCCGCGATGTACCTGAGACCATCTTCGCCTGTATTGCGACTATACAGGCAAGCGCAGCCTGCGACAAAGGGGGCAGGCACCTGACACATTCTGTTAGAGTTGCAGGGATTGAATCCCGCTTATTAATGCGACATTGGAGTGACAACCTTGACCGCCGCAACCACGCCTAAAAGTAAGTCAACCGCCGCCGCGCTCTCCCCCGCGCGCACCAAGCTCTGTCTGGCGCTGCTCGTGCTGTTGGGATTCTCGCTCGGCTGCTCCGAGTTCGTGGTCATCGGCATCGAGAGCGACTTGGCAACGGAACTCGGCGTATCACTTGCCACTGCAGGCCAACTTATTAGCGTGTTTGCGCTCGTCTACGCTATCGCCACGCCGGTGCTTGCGCTCAGCACGGGACGCTTCCGCCGCTACCAGCTGCTCGTGTGCTACAGCATCGTCTTTGTGCTCGGCAACCTGGTCATGGCGTTGGCGCCCAACTTCCAGGTACTGTTTATCTCGCGCATTGTCCTGGGCTCCGTCTCGGGCGCACTGCTCGCCGTGGGTGTGACGTACATCCCCGAGCTGCTGTCCCCGCAGCAAACCTCGCTTGCCATCTCGGTCGTGTACGGTGCGTTTTCCGTGGCAATGGTCTTTGTCACTTCGATCGGCAAGTTTGTGGCCGACACGCTCGATTGGCACGTGGCCATGTACGGTACGCTGACCTTTGCCGTTCTGATCTGCGGAGCGCTCGTGGCGTTTATGCCGCGCGCTGGGCAAACCGACGAGCCTGCCACCTTTCGCGAGCAGGCGGGGCTTCTACGCGAACCGAGCATCATCACCGGCATGCTCATCTTTTTGTTTGGCGTGGGGTCGGTCTACGTATTCTACGGCTACGTGACACCTTATCTTGAGCAGGTGCTGGGTATGGGCACCGTTCAGGCGAGCACCACGCTTATGGCCTATGGCGCGTTCTGCCTGATCTCGAACATCCTGGGCGGATGGATCGATGCGCGCTTTGGCATGAAGGCGCTGCTTGTAACGTTTGTGTTGCAGGCTGCGGCGTTGCTCGGGCTGTTTGCTGTGGGCGGCACCATGCCGCTCGCGCTGGTCTTTGTCTTTAGCTTGGCGCTGCTCATGTACCTGTTCTCGGTGTCGTGCATCACGCACTTTATGGACGTGGCACGCAGCCGCCATCCCAAGTCGATGGTACTCGCAAGTTCGGTTGAACCCATGGCGTTTAACGTCGGCATCTCGTTTGGTACCGCGGTGGGCGGCGCCGTGGTAAGCAGCGTTGGCATTGCGTACGTGGGCGCAGTGGGCGCCGCCTTCTCGCTTGTGGCCTGGGCGCTTACGCTGGTGACGATTAAGTTGGCTCGCTGGGAGCGCCACCACGGGTAGCGCAATTGCAGCCAAAAGCCGCAGCACCGCCCACCATCTTTTGACCGCCTGGCGTTCGCCCCTGCAGCCATGCAACACGTTGCCTGCCGCCCAAGTCAGCATCTTTCCCGGCGCTATTTAACCACGCAAAACGCATCCTGTTAAGATTATCGCTATCGTTTTTCGCAATCTGAAAATCGATAGAATCGCAGGTAAAGCTTTCGTAGTCTGAAATGGTCAATCCACACGAAAGGGGTTTACCACATGGACAAGAAAGCAGTTGTAATCGCCGGGGCCGGCAGCACCCACACTCCCGGCATCATCCAGAGCCTATTGCAGAAGAAAAACGAATTACCGCTGCGTAAACTCGCCCTGTACGACATCGACGAGAAGCGCATGCATCTCGTCTACGACATCATGAAGCAGTTCATCGAGCAGGAAGCTCCTGACATCGAAGTTGTCGTGACGACCGATCCCGAAAAGGCATTCACCGATGTCGACTTCGTCTTCGCGCAAATCCGCCAGGGCGGCCTTCAGATGCGTCGCCAAGACGAGCGCATCCCCCTCAAGTACGGTTGCGTGGGACAGGAAACCTGCGGCGCCGGCGGTTCGATCTCCTATGGCATCAGGTCCATCCCCGGCGTCTTCGACCTCGTACGCTACGCCAAGAAATACAGTCCAGACGCCTGGATCCTCAACTATTCCAACCCCGCCGCAGTTGTCGCCGAGGCTACACGTCGCGAGTTTGACAACGACCATATCCTTAACATCTGCGATATGCCCACGGCTATCTTGCTCTCGTACTCTAAGATGCTCGGACTTCCCAGCTGGCGCGATATCGACCCCATGTATTTTGGACTCAATCACTTTGGCTGGTTTACCAAAATCTACGACAAGCAGGGGCGCGATCGTCTGCCGGAGCTCCGTCAGATGATTCTCGAGCACGGCATGGCCGTGAGCGACAAGCATCACAAGGACAAGGATTGGATGCACACCTGGGGTCAATACGTCAAGATTGTGAAGGACTATCCCGAGTATCTGCCCAACAGCTACCTGCAGTATTACCTGTACTCCAAAGACATGGCAGATGACATGGACCCCAACTGGACGCGCGCCGACAACGTCATCAACGGACGCGAGAAGGAGATGTTTGCCGAGCACGACAAGTACCATGCAGATCCCGCCAATTACAAGAGCCCCGTACAGAGCTTCACGGTCTTTGGCGACTTTATCGTCGACGCAGCCGCCTCTATCGCCTACAACAAGTGCGAACGTTATCTCGTAATCGTCGAGAATAACGGCGCCATCCCCAATCTGCCCGACGACGCCATGGTCGAGGTCCCCGCCTACCTGCGCTCTTGGGGCCCCGAACCCATCAGCCAGCCTGCTATCCCCACCTTTTACAAGGGACTTATCGAAGAGCAGAATGCCAGCGAGAAGCTCGCCGTCGACGCATATTACGAGCATTCCTACCAGAAAGCGCTCGAAGCCATCGCAATCAACAAGACCGTCCCTTCGACTACCGTCGCGCGCCAAATCCTCGACGACCTGATCGAAGCGAACGGCGATTATTGGCCGACCCTGTCCTAACTCCCCGCGCATCGAAGGAACATCATGAAAGAAAGCAAGCTCTACAGCGAGTTCCAGAGACTCGGCAAGGTGCTCATGGCGCCGGTCCTCCTCCTGCCCGTTTCCGGCATTTTGGTCGACCTGGGCTCCGCCCTTTCCAATGCTAACCTCATCTCGCTCTGCCCGTTTTTGGGCACCGAGCCAATGGTGATCTTTAGCACGCTCATCAAAGCAGCCGGTAACGTTATCAATGGTAACATCTCGGTTCTCTTTGCGATCTGCATCGCCTACGGTTACGCCAAGGCCGAGAAGGCGACCGCCGCACTCTCAGGCTTCATCGGCTACATGACCATGAACACGATCATGGGTCAGCTGCTTATCCTGCTGGGCACCATCGATCCCGCCAACCTGCAGACCGGTCAGAACGCCATCCTGGGCGTAACCACACTCGACACCGGCGTATTCGGCGGCATCATCATCGGCTTGGTAGTCGCGTGGATCCACAACCGATTCTATAAGGTGCAGCTTCCGCCGGTGCTCGGCATCTTCAACGGCACACGCTGCGTCCCCGCCCTCACCGTCGTTTTCGCAAGCCTAGTGGGCGTTGCGCTCGCCTTCGTGTTTCCGTTTGTGCAAACCGGCCTAAAGGCCGCCTCGACACTCATCGATTCCACCGGGGTGTTTGGCGCGTTCATCTATGGCTTCTCCGAGCGCATGCTTCTGCCCTTCGGCCTGCATCATTTCATCTATCTGCCGTTTTTCTTCACTTCTCTGGGCGGTAGCATCCAGGTTGACGGCCAGACCGTCGAGGGTGCTGTCAACATCTACAACGCCATGCTCAACACGCCCGGCATGATGTACGACATCGACATCTCAAAATACGTCATGAACGGCAAGGTGCTGTTCGCCATGTGCGGCCTGCCTGCGGCGGCGCTCGCCATCTACCACTGCGCCCGTCCCGAGAATAAAAAGAAGGTCGGCTCTCTCATGATCGCCGCCGTTATTCCGGCCGCCATCATGGGCATAACCGAACCGCTCGAGTACTCCTTCCTCTTTGTAGCGCCCGTACTCTATGTGGTCCACGCCCTGCTGTGCGGCATCGCGTATGTACTCACCTACCTGGTACAGTTCAATGTGCCCGGACCTTCCGCCTTCGGCGGACCGCTCCTCTCGTGGATCTTCAACGGCATCATGAACGCCGATAAAGGCTCCAACTGGTTCTGGCTTATTCCGCTCGGCATCGCTTACTTCGGGATCTATTACGTACTGTTCCGCACCTTTATCAAGAAATTTAACCTCAAAACCCCGGGCCGCGAGGATGATGACACGCAGGCAGCGGATGACACGTCGGCCATCGACTCCAAAGCACCTGTCCAGGTAAGCGAGCTCATCCCGCAGATCGTGGAAGCCGTGGGCGGCGCCGATAACATCTCGGGTGTCAACGCTTGCTTCACTCGCCTGAGGCTTAGCCTCAAAGACACCGCCCTGGTCAAGGACGATAGTGTCTTCACCAAAGACCTCGGCGCCAGCGCCATCGTGCACGTTGGCGGCGGTGTTCAAATCGTTTACGGCAATAAAGCTTCTGTCTACAAAGTCGAAATGAGAGAATACTTGGGCATGGAATAAATCCGTCCCATAGCTTCACCACAATGCTCCGGAGATGGCATATCCGCTCCGGGGCATTATTGTTTGGAGTGATTTGAATGTCGATGTACGAGGTCTATTCGAACCTCAGGTCTTGTATCGAAGACGTCGAGAAGGGCGGCAGCCTTGACGCCCACATCGCACTCTACGCCCTTTCCCATCACGACGAGATCCCAGAGCTCTCAATAGAAGAACTTGCCCGCGCGTGCAATACATCGCCCGCGACCATCTCGCGCTTCTGCAGGCGCGTGAACGGCTCGAGCTTTCGATCGTTCAAAGAGCAAGTTGACGACTTCAACGCTTGGCTCCAGCGTGAGACAACCGAGGCAAGGGCTCATAAGCAAATCGATATACCCTGGTATTTCGATATCGTAGAGACCTCTTTGCTTGAAACAAAACGCCTGCTCACTGAAGATCGACTCGAGCGGGCCGTTGACTGGCTTCTCGATGCGCAAAATGTCTACGTATACGGAAGCTCATTCTCCAATCTCGTCGCCCGCTCACTCTGCGAAAAGCTGAGCCGCGTAAACCGACTGTGCTTCTCATTTGGCTCCGTCAAGGGACAGGAGACGTCGCTCTGTCTGCTCCAACCCGACGACCTAACCATCTTTGTATCGTTCTCAGGGAAGACGAGCCACATCTTCAATCTTTACGTTGAGGCCAAGCGGCGAGGTTGCCGCGTTATTTGGATATCGAGCAACATGGCATTCGATAACAACGGGGCGCGCGAGCTCTTGCTACCCGTGAGCGCGGAGTCACTCAGCGAGTACTCGACCGCCTTGGTTGAGGGCATGAGCCTACAAAGCGCGGTTAACGCTCTGTATATCAGCTGTGCAAATCGACTTCGGGCGCAGCGCTAGCCGCAAACACGCTAGAACCGAAAAGAACGCACCTCACCGTCACAAGGCGTCCGAATACACGATAGGCAGCGCCAAAAGAGAGCAGCGAGCACGTCATGTGCTTGCCCATTCACCCCAAAACAGCACAGGTCGGCGCCCGATTGAAGGATCGGACGCCGACCTGTATTAATCTTGATCGTGTGTTTGAGTCGTTTACTCCATACCCAGCAGCTCGCGCATCTGAGTTGCGTAGTTAGATGCCATGTTGCCGTAGACAATCTGCACGCCGCCGTTGACATGCACGATGCCACGCGCTTCGAGCTTTTCGGTAAACTCGGCGTCATCAACCACCTTGTCACAGTCATTGAGCTGGATGCGCAGACGGGTGAAGCAGGCCTCGACAGACTTAATATTGTTGTCGCCGCCCACTGCCTCAACGATGGCGGGAATGAGGTCGCTGATCACAGTCTTGGGAGCCTTTGCGGCCTCATCGTCGGACTCTTCCTCGCGGCCGGGAGTCTTAAGGTCCTTCTTAAGAATGATGAACTTGAAGACGAAGTAGTACACCACGAAGTAGATGGGGCCGAGGAACAGGATAACCTGCCAGTTGGAGCCCTTGGCTGCACCCATAATGCCGTTAAAGATCAACGACAAGAGCGGGCCGCCGAAGGACGCGGAGCCAGCCACGTTGAATTGCAGGATATAGGTCAGCGCATAGGCAAGACCAGCCATGAGAGCGTGGAACACGTAGAGGATGGGCGCGATAAACAGGAAGGAGTACTCGAGCGGCTCGGTAATGCCGGAGAGGATGCAAGGCACCACGATGGCAATCATGAGCGCTGCGGTCTTCTTCTTGTTCTTGGGAAGCGCCGTCTTGTAGAAGGCGAGTGCAGCGCCAGGCAGGCCGAACATGGCGAAGATAACCTTGCCGTTCATGACAAAACGGCTGACCTCGATGTTAAACGGCGTGCTGGGAGAGCCCAGGATCGCGTTGTAGATATTGATAGCGCCCTGAACAGTCTGGCCGTCGATGGTCTCGACGCCACCGAGCGACGTGAAGAAGAACGGCAAATAGACAAAGTGATGCAGGCCAAAAGGCAGGAGCATGCGCTCGCCGGCGCCGTAGACAAATGCACCAAAGGCACCCGTAGTCTTGATGAACTCGGACAGCGCACCGAGAGCGTTCTGAATAAACGGGAAAACAAAGGACATGACCAATGCGAGGATGCTGCATGAGAGCAGCGTCACCGCCGGGATAAAGCGCGTACCGTTGAAGATGGAGAACACGGCAGGCAGCTCAATCTTGTAGTAACGGTTATGCAACCATGCGACGATTGCGCCCACCAGAAGACCGCCGATAACGCCAGTGTCGAGCGTGGTGATGCCGAGGATCGTGCTCTGGCCCGTCGTAAGATTCGCGGGATCGATAACGCCAGTCGCCGTAAGGAACGTGCCCATCACGGAATTCATGCACATGTAGCCCAAAAAGCCACAAAGCGCCGCGGTAGCCTTCTCGGACTTGGCGAAGCCATAGGCGAGACAAATCGAGAAGATAACCGGGATGTTGTTCATAACGATGCTGGCAGCGGCCTTGAGAATCGAAAAGAAGATCGCAAAGCCCGGAGCAGCAAGCCAGGGAACAGCTGCCGTAAGGGTGGGGCTGGTAAAGGCATTGCCAAAGCCCTGAAGGATGCCGGCGATTGGCAGGATCAAGACAGGCGTCATGAGGACTTTGCCCAGGCGCTGGAACTTTGCCAGCAGCTCATCTTTGTTCATGGGATACCCCTCTTAAAGAAACGGGGCGTGCAGCTCCACAGCCCACACGCCCCATAACAGTTATCAAGCGCTATGGAACTAGCTACTTAAGCTCCGGCCAGTAATCCTTATTGGCCTCGATGAGCTTGTCGAGCACTTTGCGAGCCTTCTTTGCGTCACCGACCAGACGATTAAGCGTGAGTGCCTGCAGAGCCTTCTCGTAGGAACCCTCCATCCAAGCCTCAACAGTCAGGCGCTCATAGGCGTACTGGTTCTCCATAAGGCCGCGATAGAAGGTACCGATCTTGCCAACAGCATAGGGCTGCGGGCCATTGGCGCCCACGCTTGCCGCGACCTCTACCATGGCGTCATCGGGCATGCCCTCGATAATGCCGTTGTTGGGCACGATGACAATGAAGGTCTTGTTGGTGTTGCGATAAATGGCCGAGGTGATTTCCACGATCATATCGCCATGAGCGTCGTTCTGCACAACCGAGGAGTTCTTTGCGGTGCCGACTTTGGCAACACGCTCGCACTCGGCGAACACGCGCTTCTCACGACCGTTGATAACCTCGTCGGAGCGAGTGTAGTCGGGGTCGAGGTGAGCGACCTTGTACTCGGGATACAGATAGTACTGCAGATAAGTGTTGGGCAGATAGTCGGGGAAGTCCTCGAGCATGTCCTTGACCATGGCGTAGGTATCAAGCCAGGACTGGTCACGCTGCTCGGCATCGGCAGGAAGGAAGCCGTTCTTCTCCGTGTATTCCTTAATCTGCGGGACGAGGTCATGGCCCTCTTCATCGTAGATGTGCTTGAACCAACCGAAGTGATTGAGGCCGAAGTACACGGGCTCCGTCTTGCTCATATCGCGACCGAGCAGGCGACCGTAAGAGCGCATGAGGTTGACAGGCTGGTCGCAGATGTTGAGGACGCGATGCTCATCGGGCAGGACGCGCTCGAGACCATATGCCACAATAGCAGCCGGGTTGGTGTAGTTGATAATCCACGCCTCCGGGCTATGAGCGCGAACGTCGTTGACGATCTCAACCATGTCATGCATGGAGCGCATACCGTAAGCCATGCCGCCAGGGCCCACCGTTTCCTGGCCGATGATTCCCATATGCAGCGGAATCTTCTCGTCCTTGCTGCGCATCTCGTAGCCGCCGGTACGAATCTGGCAGAGCACAAAGTCGACGTCGGTGTAAGCCTCGTCCTTATCGGTGGTGTAACCAAACTCCACACCGGGCTCCTCCTCGGCGAAGAGGATCTTGCCAAACTCGCCGATCGGGCGCTGGCGCTCGGCATCGATGTCATAGAGCATCACGCGGTTCAGCGGCAGAATGTCCATGTGCTTGGTCAGGGCTTTGAGAATGCCAGGGCACCACGTGGAGCCGCCGCCAACGATCACAATATTGAGCTTATCCTTCATGTTCCGTCCCTCCAGGGTTGGCTGATCTGTGTTCTCGAAGGCCTTGGGCTCCGCGGTTGTCCTCGGCTTGCTTCGTTTCGATTGTCATTTTGCGACATAAGGTCATTTGCGAGTCCCCGTGTGGGCCAATGCGAAACGGGGACACATGATTTCGCTCACGACACAGATATGTGTAGGCAGACACGCACGTTTGCCCAGTTCATGGGCAATTGGCGATCTTGACCGATTACCGATTTCTCACCTGGCTACACAAAGCGGTACCATATGTACGACGAGGTGCGAGGGGCTGGAACATCTTATGAAAGATCAAGCATCTTTTTATGATCATGTGCGGGCTGGCGAGAGCAAGCTCAACGATCTCGAAAGCGAGATCATGCGCTACATCATCGAGCTGCGTGATGATATTGACGATGTCACGCTTAAGAGCGTTGCTGAACGGTTCTTTGTCGCTCCCAATACAATCGTCAGGCTTGCTCATAAGCTTGGCTTCTCGGGGTTTACGGAGCTCAAACAATCGTATTCCGCCTCGCTCGATCGCAATCGATTCACTATCGAGGCACTTCCTCTTGATACCCAGCTCGTACAGACCAAAGATCTGCTTAACGACCGGGTCATCGACTCGGTTGTAAGCCTTATCCAGGACGCCTCGCATATCGTGTTCTTCTGCTCGGGCTTTTCGAAATACCCGTGCCTCGAGATGGCTGAAAAGCTCAAAATAATGGGCAAGAATACCGACACGCTCAGTGAACGCCACGTCATGAGGCATTACGCAGAACTGCTTGGCAAAAACGACCTGGTCTTCAGCGTTTCCGTAAGCGGCGAGACGCAGGTGTCTATTGACGCCACATCGATAGCCAAAACGCGCGGATGCAAGGTCGTCACGCTCACCGGCTTTTCTCGAAATTCTCTCTCGAAACTAGCCGACTACCCTATCTACACCGTGCAAAAAGAAATTCGCTTGGGCAGCATGGACCTCGACAGTCGATTGATGTTCTATTACGTTTTCGAATTGATATTTGAGCGCTACTTCAAACTGGCCAAGAAATAAAACTTGGCATGCGCCCGGCTTCGACTCTTTAGCAGCCTTCTATATGAAAGGTATCGTTCTATGCAACGCGTACTATTTATCTGTTATGGAAATATCTGCCGCTCGACGATGGCTGAGTCGGTGTTTACCGAGCTCGTGCGCCGCGCCGGGCGCGAGGCGGAGTTTGTCATCGATTCCGCTGCGACCTCGACCGAGGAGATTGGCAACCCGCCGCACCACGGTACCGTTGCCAAGCTACGCGAGGTCGGAATTCCCGTCGTCGCACATCGCGCACGTCAGGTGCGTCGCGCGGAGTATGGCGACTGGGATCACATTGTCTATATGGATGCCGAGAACGCCCGCGGCCTGCACCGCATCTTTGGTAAGGACCCCGATGGCAAAATCTCGCGTCTACTCGACTGGACCGATCGCCCCGGCGACGTGGCCGATCCCTGGTATACCGGCAATTTCGATGCCACCTACCGCGACGTGCTCGCCGGCTGCACCGCTATGCTCGAGCAGCTGTAGGTTCACCTCGTGAGCCGCGTCATCGGCATACAGATCGAGCGTGGATTTTCTCCCACTTTGAGCATTCAAGTGCGCTCTAGACGGGAGAAAATCCACGCTCATTATCTCGGATAGCGGATGCGACAAAGGCACTATCCCTTTGTCGCATCGGGGACTGTCCCTAGACCGGCTTGACCTCCAGCTTTATCCCCTCGGCACAGGAGTCACCCAAAACATCCGAAAGGGCCCAGGTCGCATATAGCGGCAAATAAAGAACAGCTCCGCTGCGTTCAACGTTGCCTCTCGAGAAAACAATCCCGAGCCTTACGCCATATTCGGCCGTATCAAGCACATGACCGAGCGCGGCGTGCGCGTGGTAATAGGAACCTGATTTAACCTCGATCGGAACAGCCGTTCCATCCGGTCCGTCGACCACAAAGTCCACTTCGCCGCGCTTCTTTGTCTGATAGTAGTAAAGCTGGCGATTTTGGGCAGTCAGCTGCTGGGCCACCACGTTTTCGTAAATACCGCCCAGATTGGGTTCCTTGCTATCAAGATACGCCGCCTGGGCGACGCCAACGGGGTAGCGCGCCATCAACATGCCCGTATCCGATTGGTATAGCTTGAACTGCGATGGCCGTGCCGTCTTGAGCAGGGGCGACTTTGGCTCGGTTACGATATCCGCCTTGAGAGCAACGCCGGCATCGACAAGCCAGACAAAATCTCGCTGGTACTTGTCGTAATGCGCCTTGGGGTCAATGGAATTGAGCACGAAGCGTTTGTTTTCGCCCTCGAGCATAATAGGGAGCTGATCGTAAATGCTCTGCACCTGAAGGGCTCGCCCGCTTGCATACTTGGAGATATCCCGCCGGTACTGTTCGTTGAGCTCTGACTGTAGCTGACGAACAGAGGCAAGGTCGCCCCGCGTGTCAAGGAAACGCTGCACGACCTCTGGCATTCCACCGACAACGGTATAGGTCCTGAAGTTTGCCATCATCGCGTCGTGAATGTAATCAGGAATGGGCTTCTCGCTGATACACGCGTCGCGTATCGTTTGGCGAGCTCCCTCGCTCACCCCGATCGCCCAGCAAAACTCCTCGAAATCGAGCGGGAACATCCTAAGCTCGTGAAGATATCCCACGGGATAGGACCTAACGCCCTTGAACTGAGTCCCGAGCATTGACCCCGAAAACGCCCAGCGGCACCTCCCGTCCTCAACAAGGAACTTTGCCATCGTCATGATGTCGGGGGCCTCTTGGACCTCATCGATAAACACGAGCGTTTTGCCCGGTGCTATCGGCTTTCCCGAGAGAAGCGTCACCCTGCTGATGAAATCGTCGGCATCCCGTGCCTCGAGAAGAGCATCTTTTGCCTGGCGATTTTCCATGAGGTTGAGCTCGATGTAGGTTGCATGGCTGGCTTTGCCAAATGCGCGAATCGAATAACTTTTGCCGATCTGGCGAGAACCCGTAATGAATAAGGCCTTTTGCTCGGCAGACTTCAGCCAACGCTCCAGCTCTGCCGCTATTTTCCTACGCAGCATAGGCTCTCCCCTCAGTGTCATCAAATGAAATGCAAGGTTTATATGCTTGATTATCGATGAAATGCAGAGTTTTTAGAACCTAATATCGGATGAAATGCAGAGATTTAGGATTATAGGCAAAAAAGAAGGGGCACCATCGGCGGATGCGACAAAGGGCCCGCCCCTTTGTCGCATCCGGCTATTCGTCGACGATCTCGGCAAGCCAGACGTTCAACGTGTCGACCTCGGGACAGCAGAACTTTGCCGTACCGGGCTCGTTGCCAGGCACGGTTCCGCCGTAGCGCAGGATATCGATATAGGGAAAGCCCACGTGACATGCCATGGAACACATCTTGCCGCGGTCGCGGTCGAAGTCGAAGACGTCACCCGGCTTGTGCCCGTGATGGCAGCGGCATGTGCCCAGCTGGTCCACGCAGCTCACGCGGATACGCGGACGCTTGCCACGCGGCGCGCCGAGCGGCCTGTTCTCGCCCGCAGGCTTGACGCCGTCCTCGCCAGCATTACTCATGGTCAATCACATCCAGGCAGGCCTCGATGGGAAGGCCAGCCGACTTGTCCTCTTGGTCGGCATTGCGCTCGATAAGCTCAGCCACCACACGCATGGCATCGGACGTCGCGCGCTGCAGACTCCAGCCTGCCATAACGCGGCCGACGAGCACCGCCGAGAACGTGTCGCCCGTGCCCGGGAAATAGACCGGAATCAGGTCAAAGGGAATCGTGAAGTACTCCCCCGCCACATAGTCGTAACCGATAACCGCGTTCGTGCCATTGACCACGGCGCTCGTAATGACCACCGATTTGGCACCCAGCTCGCGCACGGCGTCCACAAGGGCGCGGGCCTCATCGGGCGTGATCTGCTCTGCAATAGGCGTATCAGTGAGCAGACAGGCCTCGGTGTAGTTGGGCACCGCGTAGTCTGCGCACTCCAGCAGGTGCCGCATAAGGCCAATCGTGGACTCGGGCACGCCCGCATAGAGCTTGCCGTTGTCGCCCATGATGGGGTCGACGAACACCTTGGTGCCCTTTTGCGCGCGGCGGTGGCAAAAGTCCGAGATGATACGCGTCTCTTCCTCGGTCACGATAAAGCCGGTCGAGATGGCGTCGAACTCAAAGTCGAGCTCCTCCCAGATGGCAAGACTCTGACGCACGTACTCCGTGGTGTCGTGGATGTAGAACTTGGGGTAGTTGAGCGTGTCGGAAACGAGCGCTGTCGGCAGGTTATGGATACGGTAGCCCATGTGCGACAGCACCGGCAGCATGGCAGAAAGCGCGACCTTGCCGTAGCCGCACATATCGTTAATCAGCAGCAGCTGAGTGTTCTTCATGAGTGTCCCCCCTTGGGTCGGGCATGGCGCGACGGCACCACAGTGCAACCAAGTGTAGCGCAGGGGACGTTGTGAGCGGAGGCGAGCGGTACGAAGGGCAAATTGTTGCGGAAAGGTTTCGGAAAATGATCCCTTTTCCTCCGTCCCCAAGGGATCACATGCACCGAAGCGGACCGTGGCGGAATCACATGTTGAGGACGGACAGCGAAAACGCTCCTAAGCGAGCAAGGTGACGTGAAAGAGGAGGGCATAGGCCTTGTGGCCATGCCCGACGATTGAACGCCAGATTGCCGCTTAGGAGCGTTTGCAGCGTCGAGCGGTTACGGCGTTTGGTAAAACGCCGTAACTTAATAAGTTTGGTACCTTGACAATCAGTTAGGTACCTCTAGAATCACTTAGGTATAAAACAATCCCTCTACCTAACTAAAGAAAGGAGCAATGCAGCGACATGTGTGTTGAACCACTCGTCTATCCGCACGAACCCGGCGGCGACCCCTCGCAGCCGGCAGACCA
Organism: uncultured Collinsella sp.; assembly: GCA_905197595.1. Lineage (GTDB taxonomy): Bacteria > Actinomycetota > Coriobacteriia > Coriobacteriales > Coriobacteriaceae > Collinsella. The sequence goes on along the minus strand of CAJJZM010000001.1, from coordinate 54,717 downwards.
GCCGCCCGCGATGAGCGAGCAGGATAAGCTTGCCAAGCGCATCCTCAATAATCTGGGCTTTTGCGGCCATTACATGCACTTTCATGGCGGAGGCGTATCCGGCAAGGCGCCCATCATCTGCCTGCTAGCCAAGCAACCCGGCGGCGAGATGTCGCAGCAGGAGCTCGGCATGCACTTTGACCTCAAGCCGGGATCGCTTTCCGAGATCCTGTCCAAGCTCGAGCTCAACGGCCTCATCGAGCGCAGCCGTAACCCCAAGGATCGACGGCAACTCACCATTCGCCTGACCGAAACCGGCCGGGAAAACGCCCGCATCGACCAGGCAGCCCGCATCCGCTTTAGAGAACGGGCCTTTAGCGCGCTCACCCACGACGAGCGCGAGGACCTCGCCGAAATGCTCGATAAAATCCGCGTAACCTGGGAGGAACTGGATGATTAAAACCCTCATGGGAAGCATCCGCGACTATATGAAAGTCACTGTTGCCACGCCGCTGCTCGTGCTTGGCGAGGTGCTCTGCGAGATGCTGATTCCATTTATCACCGCCAACCTGATCGACGCTATCAAAGACGGCGCCACCGTAGCCGAGATGCTTCCCACCGCAGGCTTTTTGGTGCTCATCGCGCTGACGTCGCTTGCTTTTGGCGCCGCGGCTGGTGTCACCTGCAGCCATGCGAGCTGCGGATTCGCCAAGAACCTGCGTCACGACCTGTTCTACAAGATCCAGACGTTCAGCTTTGCCAACATCGATGAGTTCTCGAGCTCCTCGCTCGTCACGCGCCTGACCACCGATATCAACAACGTGCAGCAGGCCTTTATGATGATCATCCGTATCGCCGTGCGCGCGCCGCTGGTATTGATCTTCGCCTTTACCATGGCGTTTATCATGGGCGGCAGCGTCGCCATGGTCTACCTGGTCATCATTCCGCTGCTGGGCTTTGGACTGTTCTTTATCATCTTTAAGGTGCGCCCCATCTTCTCGCGCGTGTTCCACAAGTACGATGCCCTTAACGAGTCCGTCGAGGAAAACGTCACCGGCATGCGCGTGGTCAAGAGCTATGTGCGCGAAGACTTTGAGAAGGAGAAGTTCGCGACCGCCGCGCGCGACGTCCAGATGGACTTCACCCGCGCCGAGAAGCTGCTCGCCTTTAACAACCCCATGATGAACATCTGCGTCAACGGCGCGTTTGTCGTCATCATCTACCTGGGCTCCAAGCTCATCATCACGAGCCAGGGCACGCTGTTCGACGTGGGCCAGCTCTCCTCGACCTTTACCTATGGTTTCCAGATTCTCATGAGCCTGATGCAGCTGTCGATGATCTTTGTCATGGTGACCATGGCCGACGAATCGGCACACCGCATTGCCGAGGTGCTGGCCGCCGAGCCCACGATCGCCGATCCCGCCGAGCCCGTGCTCGAGGTTGCCGACGGTTCCATCGACTTTGACCACGTGAGCTTTAAGTATTCCAAGCATGCGAAGCGCCAGGCGCTCGACGATATCGACCTGCACATTACGAGCGGCGAGACCATCGGCATCATCGGCGGCACCGGCTCGGCCAAGTCCACGCTCGTTAACCTCATCGCCCGCCTGTACGACACCACCGAAGGCGCTGTGCGCGTGGGCGGCGTGGACGTGCGCGACTACGACCTGGACGCGCTGCGTCACCAGGTCGCCATGGTGCTGCAGAAAAACGTGCTGTTTAGCGGCACCATCGCCGAGAATCTGCGCTGGGGCGACCCGAACGCCACCGACGAGGAAGTCCGCGAGGCGGCACATCTGGCCTGCGCCGATGAGTTTGTCGACGGCTTCCCCAAGGGCTACGACACCTGGATCGAACAGGGCGGCTCTAATGTTTCGGGCGGTCAGAAGCAGCGCCTGTGCATTGCACGCGCCCTGCTGCGTCGCCCCAAGATCTTGATCCTGGACGACTCCACCAGCGCCGTCGACACCAAGACCGACGCCAAGATCCGCGCAGGACTGGCAAGCTATCTGCCCAACACGACCAAGCTCATCATCGCCCAGCGCATCAGCTCCGTGCAGGACGCAGACCGCATTATCGTCATGGAGGGCGGCCGCATCGCACAGATCGGCAACCACGAAGAGCTGCTCAAGACGAGCGAGATCTACCGAGAGACCTTTACCTCGCAAAACAAGATGTCTGCCGAAGGTACGCAAGACGCCGACGACGTCTCTGGCGACGCGAACACGGCGGCAGACAACACCGACATGACCGCAACGCAAGCTCAGACCCAGGAAGGAGGCGAGGCCCATGAGTAAGGCAACGACCGCCGAGCGCGCGCTCAACCGCAAGGGCGGCACCATGTCGCGCCTCATCAAGACGCTCTTTGGCTTCTATCCTGTGCTTTTGCCCCTCGTCGTCGCCGGCGTGGTGCTCTGCGCCATCATCAACTCCATCGGCGCGACCTTCCTGCAGAGCGCCCTGCAAATTATTAGCGAATCGTGGCAGTCGGGCGATTGGGAAGCCGCACAGCCCAAGATCGCACAGCTCGTGACCACCCTCGCCTGCATCTACGGCGTCGGCGTCCTGTCCTCGCTCTTCTGGAACCGCGCCATGGCTATCGTCACGCAGGGCTCGCTCGAGAAGCTGCGCGAGATGATGTTCAACCGCATGCAGGACCTGCCGATCCGCTACTTCGACACGCACCAGCGCGGCGATATCATGAGCCACTACACCAACGACATCGACACGCTGCGTCAGATGATCAGCCAGTCGCTGCCCAACCTGCTCATGACGATCATCATCATCGTCACGGTGTTCTTTATCATGCTGTACTACAGCGTGTGGATGTGCTTGGTCATCATCGCCGGCGTCGCCTTTATGACCTTTATGACCAAGCTGCTCGGATCCAACTCCGCGCGCTTCTTCATTGCGCAGCAGACCGAGCTTGGCGTGGTCGAGGGCCATATCGAGGAGGTCATGAACGGCCAGAAGGTCGTCAAGGCGTTCTGCCACGAGTCTGCCGCCGAGGCCGATTTTGACGAGCGCAACGAAAAGCTCTTCGAGGTCTCCCAGAAGGCCAACATGTACGCCAACATCCTCATGCCCATCCTTATGAACCTGGGCAACCTGCTCTACGTGCTGGTGGCCCTTGCCGGCGGCATTTTCCTGGCGCTGGGCGTGCCCAACCTGAGCATCTCGGGCATGGCGCTGTCCATCGCCGTCGTGGTGCCGTTCCTCAACATGACCAAGCAGTTCTGCGGACAGATCGGTCAGATCTCGCAGCAGATCAACGCCGTGGTCATGGGCCTCGCCGGCGCCGACCGCATCTTTGAGCTCATCGACGAGAAGCCCGAGGCCGACGAGGGCTACGTGACACTCGTCAACGCGCAGGTGAACCCCGAGACATGGGAGCTCGAGGAGGCCGACCACCACACCGGCATGTGGGCATGGAAGCATCCGCACCGCGCCACCGGCGAGATTGGGTACGTACCGCTGCGCGGCGACCTGGTCATGGACAACGTCGACTTTGGCTACACGCCCGACCACGAGGTGCTGCACGGCGTGTCCGTGTTTGCCAAGCCTGGCCAGAAGGTCGCGTTTGTCGGCGCCACCGGTGCCGGCAAGACGACCATCACCAACCTTATTAACCGCTTCTACGACATTGCCGACGGCAAGATTCGCTATGACGGTATCAACGTCAACAAGATTCGCAAGGCCGATCTGCGCCGTTCGCTGGGCGTGGTGCTGCAGGACGTGAACCTGTTCACCGGCACTGTGATGGATAACATCCGCTACGGCAACCTGAGCGCCACCGACGAGGAGTGCATCGCGGCGGCCAAGCTCGCCGGCGCCGACGACTTTATCACCCGCCTGCCCGACGGCTACGACACGATGCTCACCGGCAACGGCGCGCAGCTGTCGCAGGGCCAGCGCCAGCTAATCTCGATCGCGCGCGCCGCTGTCGCCGATCCGCCGGCGATGATCCTGGACGAGGCCACATCGAGCATCGACACCCGCACCGAGGCTATCGTGCAAGCGGGCATGGACAAGCTCATGGAGGGCCGCACGACGTTTGTCATCGCGCATCGCCTGTCCACCGTGCGCAACTCCGATGCGATTATCTGCCTGGACCACGGCCGCATCATCGAGCGCGGCAACCACGACGAGCTGATCGCCAAGCGCGGATACTACTATCAGCTCTATACCGGAGCGTTTGAGCTGGAGTAGTTCGGCTCGCCGAGATGGCCGATTTGCCGCTCATTCGTCGGGCATGACCCTAAGGTCAATGCCCTCCTCTTTCGGGGCAAATCGGCTCATCTCAACGACCCAAACGCAATGCGCCGCAACGAATAAAGCCTCCGTAGCCACACGAGCTGCGGAGGCTTTTCTATGCCCTTTGTTACAAGCTTACCGTTCCTCGCGCTGCAGCCCGGCTGCCTCAGCTGTCTTTACGCGGTTCTTGTCGATGTACATGTTTTTGTCGGCCTGGGAAAAGAGCTCGCGCATCGTAGGCGGTTCATCATAATCACTAGAAAGCGCATAACCCACCGCATAGCTGATAGGCATGTCGGGGTGAGCCTCGGAATACTCGTTCACGTTCGCACGAACTCGAGCGAGACAGGACTCCACGGCGGCTCGATCGGCATCCCACAGCACCGCGATAAACTCATCGCCGCCGTCGCGGCCCACAAAGCAGGTCTCGGACGCCACGCGCCCCAGCTGATGGGCAAAAGAACGGATGTACTCGTCGCCCTTCTCGTGGCCAAAGTTGTTATTGACCGTATGCAGATTGTTCAGATCGAATACGCACAGTGCAACGGGCGCTTCGGCGGAAACGGGGCGCTCTCGCCCCAAGATCTCCTCGCACTTGTTCTTGTTGGGCAGTCCCGTGGCTTCGTCGAGATAGACCTTGTTCTGCAGCTCGCGATTGAGCGCGGCGGTGCGCACCGCGCGAGCAAGTTCGACCGCAAAGGTCGCCACCAAGCCTACGATATCGATGATCACCAAGCCCTCAAGACGATTGAGCGCCGTCGCCTTCTCCTGGGAGTAGTCCTCCGCGAGCCTCGTGGCATCGTCGCAAATGCCAAAGAACTCCTCGCTCATGGCAATGATGTCGGTGTTCTCGTAGCCGACTTCGCGCACACGGGCAATCTCGGTGCGAAGCTCGCCAAAATAGTCAGCAAGCTCAGTCATTTTTACCTGATATTCGTCGTCATCGAGACGGACGAGATTGAGGTCCTCGCTTCCATAGCGCAAGCCATTAATGTATGAATCCACAGCCTCGAGCAGGTCGTCTTGTGGCTGGCCCGCGTCCTCGAGCTTAACGATTCGCTGCGTGGTGCCGCGCACCAGACCGGCGTAGTTGACCACGCGCGCCGTGCCCTGGATGTCGGAGACGAGCAGCATGACATTGATGAAGAAGAAGATGAGAACTGCCGTGAGCACCATCATGAGCAGACACACCGCCCGGCTGGCCTTCTTAGCGACAGATGTTTTCACAAGCCCACTCCTCCAAACGGTGAAAGCGCAGATAGCGCGCAGTGTGCCGAAATTCACGCGCGGACAACTCTACCATGATGGATCGAGAGCCTCAAACTTGATGCAGCCTATGGGGCGCAGCTTAATCGGGATATTCAATGAGCTACAAGACCTCTGCTATAAGTGCTCGGCGCCCGTTTGTTTTATCACTGCAGGTAGAAAGCGCGACGATGCGCGAATCAGGGCCAACGTCATCCATATCCGCGTGCACCGCCGTCTGCGAGATATGCGTGAGCAACGTCTGCATCGAAGCTTGGTCCAGGTTTCCCGGCCCAAAGATAATGTCATCACTCGCAGCAAACGAGCACACGGCAACGATGCGCAGGCGGAACGCCCCATCCTTTGTGTAGAGCGTGCCCGTGCGGTGCGCCTCAAAGAAGCCCCTGTCTAAAAACCGGTCGACATCGCCAAACATTGCACCGTTATCCATGTGGTGTGCATAGAGCAGATTGTAGGAATCGGTCATCGCACGGCTGTTGCGCGCATCCAAAAACACCGCTCCCGAAACCGCGGACTCCCCCAACACGTTTTTGTTGAGGTATTCCTGGTTATCTTTTCCCTGAACAAAGGGATAGTCGATGTTGGTGCCATCGATGGTGACCCATCCGACCACGTCGGGATTTTTGGCCATCAGATCCTGCAGGCGTGCGCAATCGTTGGTCCCGGTGGGTTTGTAGCGCAGTAGCTCGTCGCTGATGAACCCACCGTTCATAACGTTGTTTGTATCCCACAGCGAATAGCCACCGTACAGCAGCATGAGCAGCACGAGAAAGCCGGCAAACCACGTAAGCACGCGGTCGCCGGCTCTCGCCAGCCGAGCTATGCGTTTAAGCTCCATCGGCTGTAATCCTCGCTGTTTTAACGGCGGTTACGACGAGGACGGAAGAAGACCACGCCCATCACAGCAGCAAACGCGACGATTGCCGCATAGGGAACGACCGTCCGAATAACATCGGTCGGAACGGTAACATCCTTGGTGTTGGTAAAGGCCACAAGGGTGTTGGAAGCGCCGATAGGCGTCGCTTCAATAACTTTACCCTCTACCTCGGTGCCGGATTCACCGATCTTATACGACGTCTTATAACCGGCGCTACTGTAATCTGTCTCATTTATGGCGTATGTATCGTTCGATGAGAGACCGTAAACGATGACGGATTCTTCGTGCTTAAGGCTTACGGTAACCGCAGTTCCCGACGTAGCTGGAGTTTGGCTCATGGCGGTAGCACCGTTTTTCACAGTGGCGTACTCATAGCTCTCCCCGTCAGCGCCTTTAATCGTGAAGGTAAAGTCAAAGTCCTTATCCTTCTCACCCTGGTTACCGGCAACGATCTTTTTGATGGTCAACTTATAGGTGGCATATTCGTTCTCAAAGCCTGCAGCCTTCCTACCCGAGCTTGGTTTGTCGCTAAGAGTACAACCATTTACAACATAGCCCGAACCGCCATTCTCTTCGTTTTCTACGTAAACATCCAGGAAGAGCTCCTTGTATGTAACGTTGAGACCGTCCAGCTCTGACGGCGTCTGCGTAATTTTGTATCGATAGATGCCCGGAGCCTTGAATAGAGAGGTTTTAATTTCGGCACTCAGCTTGGCGGTTATTGTCTTAGTCTTCTCACCGGTATTCTCTGTGCTTGTAAGGCCTTTGTTGGAAAAATTAACGGAAGTCGGCGAAAGCGTGACGGCATCTTCCACACCAGGAGTAACGGGCATACCACTCGTACTCGTGCGCTCACTCGTCTCAGGCGCGATCGAATAGTTAAACGTCGCATTAGGCACCACGGCATTCTCATTCATGGTAAGCGTCGAGGTGATCGTGACCCTGTTGTCAGTTACCGGCAGTTTGGAGCCCTCCTCCGCCCACGCAGGCGCAGCAACTCCCACCAAAGCCAGCAGCATCGTGGCAGCCACGACTGCAAATGCTGCCAGCCGCCTCTTTCCAGTTTTCATTTTGCATCCTTCCTCTCGGGCATATGCCCTTAATAAAACCAATCTTTGTGCCTACAGGTTCGACCTGCGCAGCACGCTGATTACGTTGCCTTTGATCTGCGAACGGGCAATCGGGCCGTACAGGCGGCTGTCGTGCCCGCCCTCACGCAGATCTGCCAGCACAAAGAACTCATCTGTTCCCAGATGCACGGGATAGTCCACAGCGGACTCATAGCGCGGCGTCGGCGTAGAGATATCGCTTTCCACCACAACGGCCCCGTTAACCATGAGCTCGCCTGCCTCGGTAATCGTGACCTCATCGCCGGGACGGGCAACCACGCGGCCCAGGCGCTCTTCGCCATCCGCGGTGTATACCACCACGTCACCCTCGTTGAAGCCCTGGCTGAGCCTCCAGTAGAGCATGACGTCACCCGAACAGATACGCGGGGCCATCTCGCCAGTTGTGACTGCGCCCACGCCCAAGACCACGCCAAAGAGCAGCCAGAGCGTCACGACAAAAAATGCCAGGCGCGCCAGAAAGCCCACGATATCGCGCCGGTCGTCCGCTTTCCCCAGGCCTGGCGCCGCATGGGCGCCCAACCTCACGTTCGACGCGGCCGAATACCGCGAGCCCCGGGGTCTTCCCTGCGGGGCCGCTCGTGCGGCTGGCCCATCACCAGCATTGCTGGCGCCATGTCTTCTCATAGGCGCCCGCCCCTCTTGGAGCCGCGGTGTAAACGCAGCGCAACCATGCCCGTAGCCAACAGCACGCCGGCGGCCAAAATCGCCAGGGCATAGATGGGGTTGCGCGTAATGCCCGTAGGCACCGCGACCTGTCGAGAATTGGTGGCCTTAGCTTCAACGGCAACAGTCACACGCGGACCGTTGAGGGTGCCGCTCGCACCTGTAAGCTCGGCTTGGTACCCCAACGAAGAGTAATCGTCTTCGCTCACGGTATAGGTCGCGTTGTAATCCAGCGTTTTAATCGAAACGATCAGGCCGTCCTTAACGGCAAACGGCACGGTCGCCTTGCCCCGGTCGTCGGCCGTAAAGGCCGTCTTGTTTTCCACGGTCTCAGCCTGATCATTCGGTCGCGCCACGAGCACATGGCTGCCCTGGGCAGACGCATCCGAATACTCGATGGCGTAGGTCTGACCAGCCTTGAGACCCGTAAAGGTCGCCGTCATCTTAAAGTAGGCACGCTTGTCGCCCATATTGCCCGTAACGCTCTTGGAAACCTTGAGTGTGTAGGTGCGCGGGGTGAATCGTGCGTATACGCATCCCGTAATGCGGTCTTTTACGTTGTACGTATAGGTGGGTGAAGACGACAGCAGCTCCGGGGCGTCCGGATTCGATAGGTCGTACCAACCCTCAAAGTGATAGCCCTCCTTGGGAGCGGCCACCGCCTCCACAAACGTGCCGTCGTCCACAAAGTAGGCGATACCCGAGGTTTTGTACGCGTCGGCGTCCTTGCCCGAGCGATCCCCCGCATCAATGGAGCCCTTTGCCCCCTTAAGCTTGGAGCTGACCGTGCCGCCCGTCGTTACGTTGCTCCACGTGCCATCGGCATTTTTAAGCTGGGCAACAAAGGCCTGGCGATACTTCCATTGCGCCACGAATGTCGCACCTTGGCTCTCGGGAATGTTTTTGACCGTTACCGCATCGCCCGCAGCACCGGTATCCGAATCGACCTTCTTGCCCTTAATGGTAAGAGTGCCGGAATCCGTGGTGCCCTCGGGAGCCGTATGGGTCACTGTGTGCTCTCCGTCAAAACGAATGGATTTTCCCGAGCCCGCGTACTCCCAGCCCATAAACTTCCAGCCGTCGTTTTGCCCTTCGGCAGCATGGGAGGTATAGCTCGCTCCCGCACCAGAAAGCTGCACGAAATCGCCCGTGGATTCAACGGACGGATCATAGTGATACGCTTTGCCGCCGTTCACATCGTATTGAACGCCTGCCTTGGAAAACACGAGGTGCACTTTGTAGTGCTTTGTGACCTTGTCGACCTTAAAGCGATAGGTGTCATCGTCCAATTCGGTCCAGTGCGCCACGTCGTCTGCGGAATAGAACTCGCCGTTGACAAAAGCACCGATAAAGACTGCCCCGTCATCGCGCTTGGCGTCGACCATAAAGTAGGAGTTCTTCTCCTGTTTACCTACGTAGTTTTTGGCATAGGTAAAGTCCGCCGTCTTGGTATCGGCTTTATAAAAATACGTTCCGCTTCCGTTGGGCGTCGTGTACGTCTCGATGCGATAGAACTCCCTAAACGAGATATTGTCGAGGAAGTTGCCGATCGAATTGCTCCCGTTGGCCGTGTTGTAGGCCACAAAAGCAAAGACGCTCTGGGTTTGGCCATCCGGAATGGTGTAGGTATAGTCGTAGTCAACCTTTTTGTTCTGCTCGAGCGCGTTGGAACCGTAGGAAGCCCAAGCGTCGTTTTCGGACGCCATAATCCATACGCACCATTTTTCGGTATGCTCCGCATCGGCCGTCCATGAGAACGCGCTTCCGCTGGACGCATTGGCAAATCCGCCCACTTTGTCAAACTTAGTTGAATACAGAATGATCTTTTTGCTGCAGCCTGATTGGGAAAAATTGACCACATCCAAGCCGACATAGTTATCGACGCTCATTTGAATCCATTGAACAATTTGCTGGTACTGATCGAGTGCCTTTTGATTGTCATTGTACGGCTCGTTTTCTTGTCGCGGACCGATGATAAGGGCCATGGCGTCTCGACCCGAGCGGCCGCGGTGGTCGAGCCCCCACTCGTACTGTTTTCCCGGCTCGGTCGTCACATATTGGTAGAGCGAACTCGCCTCGTGTGCGTTGAGCTCGGCTGCATAGTCACCATCGGAGGGCGTAAACGTAACAGAATGCCCAGCTGGGTCGATATAGTAGTCGTTCTGGGCAACGATCTCGATACGATGGTCTGTCTCGGTCGTACGCCAATGGGGCGAGCACAACGTAAACTTGCTGGGCCTCTGGTTCCCTAGATGTATATCCTCTTCAAAGCTGCCGTTAGCAATGTTCGTATTCTCGTTCTTAAGATTCGAGGTCGAGAACGCATAGTTTGTGAGCGTTGTCATGGTCTCGGACGAATTTTCCTGATACACCTTGGCAAAGTCGCTATAGATGTCGCGTGTGCCCTGCTTTTCCACGTGAACGTCGTTGACCAGATTACCAAACCACTCCCGGTATTGTTCGTTCTCCCCCGTAAGATTTGAATCGTAGCAAGTCAGCGCAAGCATCGTTTTGTCGGACGCTGCGGTATAGTCAGCCTGATAGGCAAACTCATCGTCTTCCTCGGGAAGATCTCGATAATAATGCGTGCTGTTGGTGCCAAAGGAGAACCAACCCTGTCCGTTAGAGCTTACGAGCCACACCGAAAGCGCGATGCGGCCGTCGCTCCGCTCAAACGAGAAGTGGGATCCATCAGCGCTGTTACCAGCAAAGCCGCCATTTTCGGCAAAGGGATCGCTGTAGACGGTGTACCGCTCAACGGTATTTCCCTGGGGCATCTTGACCTGCGCCTTAAGCCAAGCCCGCAGCTGCATGAGCTGGTCTTGGCCCGCGCTGTTAATCGACAGATTCTCCTGTTGAGGACCCATCGTGAGCATCAGCACGTCGTGGTCGGTTGCGGCGCGATGGTTTAGGCCCCACTCGTACGTGGCGCCGCTCTGGGTGGAAAAGGTGGTGTAGGTTGATCCAGGTTCAAAATAAAGATTGGTGCCCTGTGGCCTAAAATTCCACGCAAGCGCAAAGCGATCGCCGTTAGCTTGTTTGGTGTTCGTTTGGGGCTTGAGGAGCTGCGTGGAAAGCTCGAGCTTCATCGTCTCGCCGATTCTCTCATTCGGAGAGGTCGTCGACCAGCCAGTAGCTTGGTTAAGAAAGTTTGGGTTTGTTATAAGGTTGCCATCGTCACCGTACGCGCGCGAGGGCACCCCCCCCGGCCATAACGAACACGCATAAGGCCGCTGCCAACATCATAAAGGTGCGGCGCATCGACGCAATATGACCGAAAGGACCCTGCACGGGCGCATCCCCCCCCAGCCGCAGCCCGAGCTTTCGCGCAAGCTGCACAAGTAGTTCGTTTAAGCTTTTTGATTCTACAACCAGCCCAGGGCAAAAGCAAAATCATGCGTGACCGATTTGCAGTCATTTTTCGCATCATTTTTCGCATTGTGCTGGTAGTGCGGCGAAAGTAGCTAAAAAAGCCCCGCCCCAAATGAGCTATTTGAGAAGTTGTGCCATGGCGTTGACGAATTTTTGGACTTGGAGGGTGGGCTCGAGCGGGTAGTGCAAGAAGACCGGCACCTCGCGGCCGCATAGGAACGGCACGCCCACAAAGGCCGGGTGCACACCCGACCATGCGCCGCAGGTGAGCACCGCGTCGCCCTTTTCCTCTGCCTCGTTAAAAAGCGCAAAGTCAAAGCTATCCACGTCGATCACGTCCACGCCGCCGTCGGCCAAAAGGTCGATGCGCAGGCTGTCCATGGCGTCGTTGCCGTGGCGCAGTACGCGCAGACGCATACCCTCCAAGTCGGCGATCGAAATACGGTTCTTGCGTGCCAGCGGGCTCGTGCGCGGCAGATCGATATAAAACGGCACGTTGACAATGCGGAGCTTTTGGCAGGCATCACCCCAGCGTGGGGTAGAAAAACTCGATTGCACCACATCGACCTCGCGGCCCAAGCTACGCATGACGGTCTCGCGCTCGTCGTAGAGATCGCTTACCGGCACGATTTCAAATCGCAGCGATGGCTCCAGCTCGTGCACGCCCGTCCACATCGACAGTGTCTGGCGCCCCGGGCACATCATCGACACGCCCAGGCGCACCGCACCGCCATCGCCCGCCGCGCGCCGGGCACGACGCAGTGCGTCCTCAGACTGGCGCATGATCGAGCGCGCGTCGTCCACCAGTAGCGCACCAGCCGGCGTCACCTTGACGCCCGAATGCGAGCGCTCGAACAGCGTGATGCCGAACTCGGCCTCGAAGCCCGAAACCTGCTTGACGAGTGCCGGCGTCGACACGCGCAGCTTTGCCGCGGCACGCGAGAAACTTCCCAGCTCCGCGGCGGCCGATATGGCCTCAAGTCGTCGATCGTACACGTCAATCTCCCGTTTTCGCACGCGCGGGCCCACAGCACCGCAGGGGGTCGTTTTCGCAGGTCACGAGCTCAATTGAGAACAAACCTCAATGCACAGTGTAAACCTACGGTTAACGCCATTCTAACAAATATGCAATTCACCTGCGCAAATCCAAAGCATACGATAACCAGCGAAAACCACGTGGGTCGATTAATGGGAGCGACCCACCGGGAGGCACAAGAAGGGAAGTTCCTATGAGCAATTGGCTTAAGCTCGAGGGCGATGTATGCGCCGTTACCGGCGCACTCGGCGGTATGGGCGTCGAGATTTGCCGCGAGTTCGCCCGCAACGGCACCAACGTCGTCCTGCTCGACCTAGACGAGGAAAAGGTCAAGGCCGCAGCCGCCGACCTCGCCGCCGAGTTTGGCATCCACGCCGAGGGCTACAAGATGAACGCCACCGACGAGGCCGAGGTTCAGGCCGCTGTCGATGCCACCATCGCCGACTTCGGCCGCGTCGACGTCCTCGTCAACACTGCCGGCATCCTGCGCTTCGCAGCCATGGAAGACCTGCCGCTGAGTGACTGGAACGAGGTCCTCAACGTCAACCTCACCGGCTACTTCATCACCTCGCAGCGCTTTGGTCGCGAGATGATCAAGGCCGGCCATGGTCGCCTGGTGCACATCTCGACCGTTGCCAGCCACTCCCCCGAGACGTTCTCGGGCGTGTACAGCTCCACCAAGGCGGGCGTCAACATGATGTCGAAGATGTTGGCTGCCGAGTGGGGTCCCTACGGCGTGCGTTCCAATTGCGTCGAGCCCTGCTTTGTTAAGACCCCCATGTCGGCGAGCTTTTACGCCGACCCCGAGGTCGAGAAGAGCCGCAGCCGTCTCATCGCCACGCGCCGCATCGGCGAGGTCAGCGATATCGCCAACGCCGTCATGTTCCTGGCGTCCAAGCGCTCGGACTTTACCACCGGCGACGCCATCAAGGTCGACGGCGGCTTCTCCAATATGATGGGCGACCTCACCGCCAAGCCCGGCGGCCGTCGAGCCTTTGCCGACAACTACCTCAAGAACAAGGGTGTCGAGCTTTGGTCCGACGAGTCTGGCGTCGCAAAGCCCACTGACCAGTAAACCAGCCTGACAGGGAGGCCCCGCGGACGTGTCCGCCCCTCCCCCGCATCGATTAGAAAGAGTCCAATGGCTTCCACCAACTCCAACAAGGGTCGCGCCGTCGTGCTTTCCGCCGCGTGCGTCACCATGTTCTTCATCAGCTCCATCGCGCTGTATTCCGTTGTGAGCAAGAACCTGCTCGCCGTCTATCCCGAGTGGTCCAGCGCTCTTACCTGGGCTTTCCCGGTCTTTCAGACCATCATGGCCGTGACGGGTATCTTCGCCGGTCGCATCTCCGATAAGATCGGCCCCCGCAACGTCGTGATCGCCGCCGCCGTGTGCTACGGCCTGGGCTGGTTCATGTCCGGCACCGTCACCGAGCCGTGGCAGTTCTACCTGTGGTTCTCGCTCGTCGCCGCCATAGGCAACGGCCTGGGTTACAACCCCGCGCTCACCACCGGCCAAAAGTGGTTCATCGACAAGAAGGGTCTCGCCTCCGGCATCACCCTGGCCGCTTCGACCGCCGGTCCCGCCGTGCTGTCCCCGGTGCTCGCCTCGCTGCTCATCCCGAGCCTGGGCATCTTTGGCGCCCTTAAGGCACTCGGCGTCATCTTCTTTGTGATGATCGCCGCCTCCGCCCTGTTCCTGAAGGCCCCCGAGGCCGGTTGGCTGCCCGAGGGCTTCGAGGCCCCCAAGGGCGGCGCGCACGCCGGCACCTTCGGCGACCTCACCCCGGGCGAGATGGTCAAGACCCCGCGCTTCTGGGTCCTCATCGTCACCTTCGCCTTTGCCGCCACCGCGGGCACCCTGCTCGTGGGCAAGGTTGCCTCCATCGCCGCCGTCCAGCTCTTCGCCGACCCCACGAGCGCTGCGGCCGTCGCCCTCGGCGGCGTGGTCGTCTCCGTCAACACCTGCGCCAACCTGGTCGGCCGCCTGTCCTTCGGCCAGATCATCGACAAGCTCGGCGCCTACAAGTCGCTGCTCATCAGCCTTGTCGTCACCATCGTCGCGCTCGTCATCATGTCGATGAGCTTTACGCAGAGCATGTTCTTTGTTGCGCTCGCCCTGCTCGGCTTTAGCTTTGGCGCCCTGCTCGTCATCTACCCGCCGCTCACCGGTGGCGCCTTTGGTACCAGCAACATCGGCGTCAACTACGGCATCATGTTCTTGGGCTATGCCGCTTCCACCTGGATCAGCCAGCCCATCACCGCTGTGCTGTATCACGCCGAGGCCGGCAGCGCCGCCTACCAGCAGTCCTTCTACGGCGCCATCGTGATTGCCGCCATCGCCGTCGTACTCACCGTCTACATGATGGTCTCCGACAGCAAGAAGAAGTCCGCCTAGTTATACCGATGTGACAAAGGGGCTGTCCCTTTGTCACATTCCAAGCCACCAGCATTAAGGAGTCGAAATGTCTGAGCTCAACCCCGCCCGCATTGCCGTTATCGGCGCCGGCGCCATGGGCCGCAACCACATCCGCTTTGTCACCGAGGAGCCCGAGGCCGAACTCGTCGCCATCGCCGACGCCTTTGAGGGCGCCCGCGCCACGGCCGAGGCTGCCGGCGTGCCGTTCTTTACCGATCCCGCCCAGATGATGGACGAGGTCAAGCCCGAGGCCGTCATCATCGCCACCCCCAACGACCTGCACCTGGGCGTTGCCCGCGAGGCCATCAAGCGCAACATCGTGCCGCTGGTCGAAAAGCCAATCTCCAACGATCTCGAGGATGCCCAGGCCTTCGCCGCCGAGGCCGAGACCGCCGGCGTGCCCGTGCTCGTGGGTCAGCACCGTCGCCACAACCCGTTTGTGAACAAGGCCAAGGAGATCATCGAGTCCGGCGAGTTGGGCAAGCTCACCGTGTCGAGTTTCCACTACATGATCTATAAGAACGACGAGTACTTCGATGTCGAGTGGCGCCGCAAGAAGGGTGCCGGCCCGATCCTGGTCAACCTGGTGCACGACGTCGACCTGCTCCGCTACCTGCTGGGCGAGCCCGTCGCCGTCCAGGGCATGCAGTCCAGCGCCGCCCGCGGTTTTGAGACCGAGGACTCCGCCGTGGTCAACGTCCGCTTTGCCGACGGCGCGCTCGCGAGCATGACCATTTCCGACGCCACCGCCAGCCCCTGGAACTGGGAGGCGACCGCTCGCGAGGACCCGCAGTACCGTCCCTTCGACGCTGACGCTTACTTTATCGGCGGCACCAAGGGCGCCCTTTCGCTGCCCCGCCTGCACCAGTTCTCCTACGACGGCGCCTCTAACTGGCACAAGCCGCTGCAGATGGAGATCCCGGCCGTGGACCCGGCGCTGCCGCACAAGATGCAGCTCAAGCACTTTGTGAAGGTTGTCCGCCGCGAGGTCGAGCCCGTCGTGACCCCCGCCGATAACGTCAAGACGCTCACGCTTCTCAACGCCATCAAAGAGGCCGCCGAAACCGGCCAGCTCGTCGAGCTGTAACGCCTTAGGGCAGACCGCGGCAGAAGCCCCATGCGAACCCTTCGGTCCGCCACCAACAAGCCCCTCTTCTTTGCCCCGCGAGCAGCCTCCTGCCCGCGGGGCTTTCTTTGCAGCCGCGGCGCGGGCGGGTGGTAGACTGGGTGGCTCATGCACCTGTAACGTACTCACAGACAGGAAGTTCCATGGATCTTATCGCCCAGCTCGCCCGCGAGCTCAACCTTAAGGCCGCCAACGTCGAGGCAGCCGTCAAGCTCATCGACGAGGGCAACACCATCCCCTTTATCTCGCGCTACCGCAAGGAAGCAACGGGCGGCATGGACGACGTTGCCCTGCGCGCGCTCGACGAGCGCCTGTCCTACCTGCGCAATCTTGAACAGCGTAAAGAGGACGTCATCCTGCTCATCGACGCCCAGGGCAAACTCACGCCCGAGCTCGAGCAGCAGATTCGCGAGGCCACACAGCTCCAGCGCGTCGAAGACCTCTACAAGCCCTACCGTAAAAAGCGCATGACCCGCGCGCAGAAGGCCCGCGAGGCAGGTCTGGAGCCGCTTGCCAACATGGTCATCATGCAGGCCTCGGCCAAGGGCAGCGCGCTCGACGCCGCCGCGGCATACGTCAACGAGGAGGCCGGCTTCGACACGCCCGAGAAGGCGCTCGCTGGCGCCGCTGACATCGTGGCCGAGACGGTAGCCGAGGACCCCGAGAACGTCGCCGAACTGCGCGCCTTTACGCAAAACACCGCCGACAGGCAACCGACCCCGCCGAGAAGACCCCCTACGAGCCCTACTACAACTTTGACGAGCCGCTGCGCCGTATTCCCAACCACCGCGTGCTGGCTATCGACCGCGGTGAGCGCGAGGGCAAACTCCGCGTGCGCGTGAACGTCGACGGCGCTGCCGCCACGGCGCGCCTCGGCAGCCGCTGGCCCCGTCGCCAGGGCGTGTTCGCGCCCGTCTTTGACGCCGCTATCGCCGACGGTTACAAGCGTCTCATGGCCCCCTCGCTGGAGCGCGAGGCCCGCGCCAAACTCACCGTCCGCGCTCAGACCGAGGCCATCAATGTCTTTGCCAAGAATCTCGAGGGCTTGCTCTCGGCACGCCCCGTGCGCGGTGCCCGCGTGCTCGCGCTCGATCCGGGCTACCGCACCGGCTGCAAGGTCGCCGTCATGGACGAGACCGGCAAGCTACTCGACCACAGCGTGGTCTACCCCACCAAGCCGCGCCACGACGTCGCCGGCACCAAGCGCGAGCTTGCCCGCCTCGTCAAGAAGGACGGCGTCAACACCATCGTCATCGGCAACGGCACCGCCAGCCGCGAGACCGAGGAAGTCGTCTCGGAGTTCATTGCCGAGCAGGCGCCCGGGCTGCGATACACCATCGTCAACGAAGCCGGCGCGTCGGTGTACTCCGCCTCCGAGCTCGCCAGTCAGGAATACCCCGACCTGGACGTCACCGTGCGCGGCGCCATGAGCCTGGGTCGCCGTCTGCAGGACCCGTTGGCAGAGCTCGTCAAGATTCCGCCCCAGTCCATCGGCGTGGGCCAGTACCAGCACGACCTTGACCAAGCCGAGCTTTCGCGCACCCTGGGCTACGTGGTGGAGGACGTCGTCAACCGCGTGGGCGTCGATGTAAACACCGCGAGCGCGAGCCTGCTGGGATATGTATCTGGCATCACACCGAGCGTGGCCAAGAATATCGTGGCCTACCGCGAGGAAAACGGCGCCTTTACCGATCGCCGTCAGCTTAAGAAGGTCCCCAAGCTGGGGCCCAAGGCGTATCTCAACGCCGCGGGCTTCCTGCGCATCAGTGGCGGCAAGAACCCACTCGACGCGACAAGTGTCCACCCTGAGAGCTACGAGGTGGCCACGGCCGTCCTGGAACGCGCCGGCGTTGCGACAAGCGAGCTCAGCCGTGGCGGCGTGCCCGACATCGAGCGCCGCCTGGGCAGCATCTCGGCACTGGCAAGCGACCTGGACTGCGGCACCTTAACGCTCATCGACATCGTCAACGAGCTCAAGAAGCCCGGGCGCGACCCGCGCGACGACGCGCCCGAGGTGGTCTTTAGCCGCTCGGCGCTTTCCATCGATGACCTGGAACCCGGCATGGAACTCAAGGGCACGGTGCGCAACGTCGTCGACTTTGGCGCCTTTGTCGACGTGGGCGTGCACCAGGACGGCCTCGTGCACATCTCCAAGCTGGCCAACCGCTTTGTCAAGCACCCGAGCGACGTGGTGCGCGTCGGCGACACGGTGAAGGTATGGGTAGAAAAGGTCGATCGCGACCGCAAGAAAATCTCCCTCACCATGGTGCAGGGGAAATAAACCGCCAAAGCAAGGGTACCCCCTGTAGCGACGTGCAAAATCGCGAGTATTCTGCAATTTCCGCCGCTCCGAACGCCCCTCAGAGGCAATATAGTCACAAACAGCCCCCGTTTTAGCGTCGTCAGAGCCAAAACGGGGGCTGTTCCGTGCTTCAACCAGCTGGTAAAAGCCTTTACCTTGCTGAATACTCTCAATTTTGCACGTCGCAGGCGGGGGCACCTTTGCCTACGGCAGGATATGGAAGCCGAGTGCTAACTTGCCGGCAAGCTCGTGTCGGCAGCCCCGGCCTTTCCTTTACCTAGCGCGACCCTCGCGAAGCGTGTGAGCGATAGGGAAAGGAAAGGCCGGGGCGAACAACCCGCGGCGCAGCCAGTGTTCGCGTTACGGCAAGATATGGAAGCCCAAAGCGGCGATATCCTTGGCAAAGCCGCGCACGGTGTCGAGCGAGACCTCGTACGGATCGCGACCGATGTTCTTGCGCTTGGCCAGGATGCTGTTGGGCACCGTGATGATCTGGCAACCGCAGGCCTGCGCCTGGTAAATGTTGATGAGCTCGCGCGTGGATGCCCACAGGACCTCGCAGTTGGGCTTGGCGGCGGCCGTCTTGACCGACTCCGTCACAAACGGAATGGGATCGACGCCGGTGTCGGCGATGCGACCGGCAAAGAGCGAGATGACGGACGGCGTCTCGGCGTCAACGGCCTCGACCATCTCGTCGACCTGCGTAGGCGTAAAGATGGTGGTGACGTTGACCTTGATGCCGTCGGCCGAAAGCTTGTGCACCAGCTCGGCGGTGGACTCGCCCTTGGTGGTCACGCACGGAATCTTGACGTAGACGTTCTCGGCCCAGGTAGCGATCTCGCGAGCCTCGACCTCCATGGTCTCGACGTCGTCGGCAAAGACCTCAAACGACACGGACACATCGGTGATGTGGGCCAGGACCTCCTTGGCAAACGCGCGGTAATCCGTCACGCCGCCCTTCTTCATAAGGGACGGGTTGGTCGTGAAACCCTGAACGTTGCCGCTCTCGTACATGTCGAGCATGCCCTCGAGGTTTGCACCGTCAGCGAACACCTTGATTGCCATCTGCCTGATTCCTTTCGTTAGCATACGGCCGATAAACTGCTAAACACTTTATCTACGTTTATCAAGGCGTGAACTGCGGTTTTTTATCTTCTCGGCGAACGGTTTTGCAGATTTACCATTTTTATATCGACGCCCCAGCGGCAAAACGTTTTTGCCGATCATTGCGTTTGATTCCGTTCACGGAACAGAAGCAGCGCCTCGCCGGCTCATATTCACAATCGCTCCAAAGCAAAAAGCGGTGACGCCTCGATTGAGACGTCACCGCTTCCGTGTAGGAGCCGGTTATCGGAGCTCCGCCCGATTAGGGCTTAACGTATGCCTGGATTACTCTTCCTCAACGTGATTGATCACAGCACCCTTGGTGTGGATGAAGTTGGGGACGAAGGCAACGACCAGAAGGACAGCGAGAATCGCGTAGACACCGGTGGTACCGAAGGCCTCGGCAGCGCGGCCAAGCGTAATACCAATGACGGAGAAATCGAAGTCGCCGAACGTAGTGTTCTTGAAGCCAAAGACGTCAAGAACGGGCAGGAGCAGGGCCGGGGCAAAGGTGATGAGCAGGCCGTTGACGAAAGCGCCAAGAGCTGCGCCCTTGCGACCGCCGGTAGCATTGCCGTAGATGCCCGCGGTAGCACCGCAGAAGAAGTGGGGAACCATGCCCGGGATGATGAAGATGCCCAGGGTAGCGCCCACGATGAACATACCGACCACGCCACCGATAAAGGAAGCGACAAAGCCGAGGATGACGGCGGTGGGAGCATAGGGGAAGAAGACGGCGCAGTCGACGGCGGGGATGGCACCGGGGATCAGCTTGTTGGAGATGCCCTGGAAAGCCGGGACCAGGTCGGCAAGGATCATACGAACGCCGTTATAGACGATGGTGACACCAACGGCGAAAGACAGAGCGCAGGTCAGGGCATAGACAATCACGTTGTCGCCGCCAGCGGTCTTGGTAACGACCGCAGGATCTGCGATGTAAGCGGCGAAAGCGGTAACCAGGTAGAAGAAGGCCATGGTAAGAGCCGTGGAGATGGTAGTGTCGCGCAGGAAGGCGAACTTCTCGGGAACCTCGATCTTCTCGGTGCTGTTCTCCTCGGCGTCCTTAGCAAAAAGCGTACCGACTGCAGCGGAGATGTAATAGGCGAGTGAACCGAAGTGGCCCATGGCGATTTCATCGCCATCGGTAACCTTCTCGGTGAAACGCTGACCAACGGCGGGAAGCATAGCGCTCACGAGGCCCAGGAACATGCCGCCCACGATGACAAGCTGGACATCCTGGAAGCCAGATGCCTGCAGAACGGCAGACAGCAGGCAGGCCATAAACATGCTGTGATGGCCCGTCAGGAAGATGTACTTAAACTTGGTAAAGCGGGCAATGATAATGTTCACGACATAGCCGAGAATCAGGATCATCATGGTCTGAACGCCGAGCACGCTCTGAGCCATCGAAACGACGACCTCGTTGTTGGGCACGACGCCGGTGATGTGGAAACCGGTCTCGATGAAGGTACCCAGCGGAGCAAGGTTCTCCTGAACAACAGCGGCGCCGGCGGACAGCATGATGTAACCAAGAATGGGCTTCAGGGTGCCCGTCATCACCTTGTGGGCAGGACGCTTAAGCGCGACAAGGCCCACAAAGGCAAATAGACCCATAATCCACGCTGGCTTGGTCAGAATCGATTGGATAAACTCAAGTATGGGAAGGATGGCTTGCATCTGCGCTTCCTTTCTCTCTAACGTGGGCGCGTTTCCCTCTTCCACAGGGAACCGCCCTTTTTTGTGCCGCTTTAGGCGTTAGCGGCGGCCGCCTTGATTGCCTCGAGGGCGTCTTCGCGGATCTTCTTCTTGTTCACATAGCTGCGAACAATCACAACGTTGCCGTGGAGCTCGGGGGCGAGTTCCTTAACGGTGATGAACAGATCCGGATTTGCGGAAGAAGCACCGTTCAGGTCCATAGACTCAACGTCGGCCTTGATGCCCTCCTCCTCGCAAAGCTCCTCGACTTTGCCAGCGAGCATCAGGCTGGACCCGATGCCGTTTCCGCATACGGTGATGATATGCATGGCAACCTTCCTCTCCTACACGTGACGGTTTTCCGTCTATCCAAAAGCGGCGACGCATCGCCGTGCCATTAAGGCCTAAAAGAATGAACGCATGGTCTCCAAAACCTGCTCGGGCGTATCGCATGCGCTGAGCTTGGCAACGCAGTCCTCGTCCTCAAACATCTGCGAAAGCTCCGCCAAGCAGCCAAGATGAGCCTTGGGGTCGGGTGCGCAAATACCCACGAGCACGTGAACCGGATCGAAATCCTCGTGTCCAAACGCAACGGCTGGGTCAAGCGTGACGATACAGATTCCCGCTTCGCTCACATTGCCATCTGCTTGAGCGTGGGGCATGGCGATGCCCTCTTCCAAGACCATATAGGGGCCGAATTTGTGAACCGATAAAATCATGGCGTCAACATAGCTCTGGTCGCATTTGCCAGCGTCTACGAGCAACTTACCGCATGCCCTGATCGCTTCCTCCCAGTCGGAGGCCTCGACGTGGCAGGCAACAAGCTCGGGCTTAAGAAGATCGGTCAGCATACTCGTCCCCTACTCCTCGGGCAGGATGTGAAAACCAAGCGCCTGAATGTCGCGGGCAAAGCCCTTGACCGTATCAAGCGAGTACTCAAGCAAATCTTTCCCGAAATTCTTGCGTTTGGCAAGAAGGGCATTGGGGACCGTAATGATCTGGCATCCAACGGACTCCGCCTGGAAGATATTGAGGACCTCGCGCGTAGACGCCCAGAGAACCTCGGCAGCAGGCTTAACGGCAGCCTTCTTTACGGACTCCGCCATGAGGGGCAGCGGATCGACGCCGGTATCGGCAATGCGACCGGCAAAGATGGACAGAATAGAGGGGGTCTCAGCAGAAACGGCATCGACAAACTCGTCGACCTGCTCGGGCGTAAAGATAGTGGTGACATTCACCTTGATGCCGTCGGCAGAAAGGCGCTTGACCAGCGCGGCAGTGGACTCACCCTTGGTGTTGAGCGCCGGGATCTTAACGTAGACGTTGTCTGCCCAGGTTGCGATCTCGCGAGCCTCGGCTTCCATACCTGCCTCGTCGTCGGCGAATACCTCAAAAGAGACCGACACATCAGTAATGTGCTCAAGAACCGTCTTGGCAAAAGCGCGGTAGTCGGTCACGCCGCCGGCCTTCATAAGGGAAGGATTGGTCGTGAAGCCCTGAACGTTGCCATTGTCATGCATGTCAAGCATGCCCTCGAGGTTAGCGCCGTCGGCAAACACCTTGATCGCCATGTTCGGTCCTTTCTCATCTAACACTATTGCTATCGAAAGCCTTCTTCTTTGTTTCAAAAGCTTTTCGGTTTTCTTTTATAAACCATTTCAAAAGCTATCGAAAGCTCAATTGTCAACTTTCCGTGAACGGTCGAATATCGGGCGTGAACGTACTTCTTTTGGGCGGCACCTTCAGAATGAGACTCTTTATAGCCCGTTTACGTGCGAACTATCTGCTACGCATGCATTTGTGACATGCCATTCCGTTCTTTTGATTCATTCGAATTTGCCTTGTTCTTTTCATATCGATACGTTATATTTCGATTACGAAAGGCGCATCTTTTACCTTTTGTTCAAAAGGAGCGGCATATGGCATCTACTTCAGACCTTTCACCGGCCGAGCGTCAGCGATTTATCATGAATTGGCTGGCCGAAAAGCCAAATATCTCGGTATCCGACATCGTTCGCCGTTTTTCGGTTTCGGAAGTCACCGCACGACACGACCTCATCTCGCTGGAATCCGAAGGCAAGCTGCGTCGCGTACGCGGCGGAGCGGTATCGCTTTCTCGCTCCAACGCAATCTCGTATCCCGAGGAGCGCATCAATGTCCAAGTCGAGGCCAAGGAGGCCATCGCCGCAACCGCAGCAACTCTTGTTGATGATGGCGATGTTCTGGTAATTGATATCGGCACCACAGGCTTTTACTTCGCTAAGGCCCTCATGGACAAGCGTGAGATCACCATTATCACCGGCGATCTTGCAATCGCGAACTACGCCAGCTTCAATCTCCCCAATGCTTCGGTAGTGCTGCTGGGCGGCTCCGTGCGCAAGGGCCACCTCTATCTCGCGGGCGCACTGACGCTCGACTGCATGAGCAAACTACATGCCGACAAGGCGTTTGTCAGTGCTGACGGATTCCACCCCGACCACGGTTTTACCGTCGAGCACGACTTCTCGGCCATGATCAAGCATATGTACCTTACCAACTCAAACCAGGGCTACATGATGGTTGACCAGGGAAAGTTCAACAAGACCAGTTTTTATCAGTCCGCGCAGATCGATGACCTCGACGGCATCATCGTTGATGGAGACAACGAGGGCATCATGACGGCGGCGATCGAGAGCAGTCGCAGTCATCCCAAGCTCTATATTGCAAAATAGCTCAAATGGCCGGGTCGCCCCCACTGCGGGCGACCCGGCCATTTATTAAATCAACCCAAAATGCTGCATCGCTGTGACGGTGCCGTCGTGTGCGACGTCGTCGGTCACGTAGTCGGCGATCGCCTTGACCTCGGGCATGGCGTTGCCCATGGCGACAGCCGTCTCGACGGCGGCGAGCATGCCCAGGTCGTTGCCCGAATCGCCAAAGCCAAAGGTGCGCTCGTTGCCAGCGCGACCCAGATACGCCAGCGCCCGCGCCAGGCCCACGCCCTTGTCGATGCCCTTGGGGCTCAACTCGCGATTTGTTTGCTGGGCTCACTTGGAAGAGCGGCGGTAAACGCATCTCCCGGTTAATCCGGCACCGCCGAAGCGAACCCCACACACGCCCTCCGGCAAGCGGCACGCGCCCGTCAACGCAAAGGTCCGGCGGGACGCACCTAGCATCCCGCCGGACCGCCACTCGTCCAGGAGGCCGCCGCGACGAGCCCCTAGATCTTCGCAAGCTCCTCGGAGATGACGCGGCAGACGTCCTCAGCCTGAGGCATCACGCCGTACATCTCGAAGAAGCCGTGGTCGCAGCCGCGATAGCGAATCGCGGTGACGTCAACGCCCGCATCCTGCAGCCTCTTCGCGAATAGCTCGTCCTGATAGCGCAGGTAGTCATACTCGGAAGAGATGATGACCGTGCGGGGGAACGCGCTCACGTCCTCCGCGAACAGGGCAGACACCCTCGGGTCGAGCATCTCCTCCGCATTGCCGTTGGTATACATCACTGGCAGGTCGTCGTTGGCGTTGCGGATGCGATCCACCCTGCTCAGAGCCTCGGCCCTCTGGTCGTTCACGATCTCATAGAGGTCATAGGACCATTCCTCCGGAACAGGGCCGCCGTCGACGAGCGGATACAGCTCGGCCACGAGCTTGATCCTGTCCGCATGGGACCCGTCGAGGACGACGGCGTTGGTCAGGCTTCCGCCCGCGGAGTCGCCAGCCACGGCGACCCGCGTCGCGTCGACACCCAGCTCATCCGCATGCTCGACAAGCCAGTCGAGCGTCTTCACGCAGTCCTCGACACCACCGGGGAACATCGTCTCGGGAGACAAGCGGTACTCCGGGTAGATCGCGACGCAGCCCGTTCGCTCCGCGATGTCGCGCAGGCAGTTCTCGTACTGGCCAATGTTGCCCACCATGAAGCCGCCGCCGTGGATGAACACGAGCGCGGCGGAGCCGCACCCGTGGCCCTCGGGCGTGAAGACGTGCAGGGGAATGCCCCTGTCGCCAAAGTTCATGACGACGGTCTTCTTGGCGACGTTCGAGCCCCTCACGACATGGGTCTCCTTGTTGGGAGCGGAGCGCCACGCGATCACGTCCACCGGCCCCGCCGGCGCCGGGCCGGCGGCGAGCTTCGCATGGGCGCGCGCGTAGACGCGCGGATCGAGCACGCGCTCGCGCTCGTCTCCCGGCACGGGCTTCAGCAGGAGCTTCAGCCCGTTGGGCTCCACGACCTCCCTAGATCCACGCTCAAGCACTTCAAGCTCGGAAGTGGGGTACTTCCTCTCCTCGGTGCCCATGGCTAGCCGATCTTCAGCTCGTCAAGCTTGGCGTCAAGCTTGGCCATCTCATCGGCGGAAAGCTCCCACTCGAACGTCTCGCAGTTCTGAATCGCGTGGGCGTCCGTGCGCACGCCAACGAGCGCGGTGCCCACGTACTCCTTCTGGGTGCTCCAGTTCACGGCGACCTGTGCCACGGGCTTGTCATGAGCCTCGGCGATCTCGTCCATGACCTTGAGCAGCTCCTGGACGCGCGAGAACTTGGGCTCCTGGAAGTAGTCGTAGAAGCCGCCACGAACATCGCCCTCCTCGAACTTCGGCAGCTCGCGGAACTTGCCCGACAGGATGCCCGCGCCAAGGGAGCCATAGGTGAAGGAGTCGATGCCACGCTCGTAGCCCCACTTGATAAGGTCCTCGGAGGAGCGGTCGACCATGGAGTAGGGCGGCTGCTGGACGTCGACCTGCGCGACCTTCTCGCACTCCTCGATCATCTCGGTCGTGAAGTTGGAGACGCCGATGTGGCGAATCTTGCCTTGCTCCTTGAGGAGCTGGAGGGCGCACATCGTCTCGGAGAACGGGGTCTTGGCGTCGGGCCAGTGCACGAAGTAGAAGTCGATGTAGTCGGTGCGGAGATTGCGCAGCGAGCTCTCGACCTCCCTCATGATGTTCTTGAACGAAGAGTCGCGGTCATAGCCGGCGGCGCTGGTGATCAGGCCAACCTTGGTCGAGAGCAGGTAGCTCTCTCGGTCGACGCCCCTGAGCGCGTTGCCGACGACCTTCTCGGACGCGCCGTTGCCATAGCACGGCGCGGTGTCAATGAGGTTGACGCCGTGATCGAGCATGGTGCGGATGGCGGACATGCTGGCGGCGTCATCGTTCTCACCAAAGGAGTCGCCGCCGATCGCCCAGGTGCCCACGGCGAGCTGGGAGACGTCAACGTCGGAGTTCTTGAGGTGCGTGTAGCGCATATTCTCTCCTTCTAATGGGGCGGCACGCGTCGAATGTCCTCGATCGCGTGCCGCCAGGAATTGCCTTGAACAGGCTTCGGATGATCCGGAAACCGCCTTACACGATGCCCACGAGGCCGAGGACGAGCGCCAGAACCATGATGCCGACCAGGATGATGTTGACGTTCACGTTCTTCTTGCGCAGGAGCCAGAGGACGACGAGCGTAAGTCCCAGAGGCACGATGCCCTTGAAGATCGAGTCGAGGTAGGTCTGGATCATGACGGGGTCGGAGTCCTGAACCGGAATGGACAGGATCGTGTTGAATTGGACGTTCGCCGCGGTCATGGCGCCGATCATCACCAGGCCGATCGTGGAGGTCGCCTTGGTGATGAGCTTCATGAGACCACCCTCGTACATCTCGGAGATGAAGTTGGTGCCCATGCTGAAGCCGAGGTAGGTCATGAAGTATCGGCAGAGGATCGACGGGATGTTGTAGATCAGCAGGAACATGATCGCGCCGAGGGGCGAGCCGCTCATGGCGAGGTTAATGCCGATGCCGGCGGCGATAACACGCAGGACGCCCCAGAAGATTGCGTCGCCGATGCCGGACATCGGGCCCATCAGGGAGACCTTGATACCGTCGATGGACTCGGTGTCGAAGTCTTCGTGCTGCGAGTTCTCCCTCTCCATGGAGGCGACGAGGCCCATGGCGAACGTGCCGACGTTCTGGGTAATGTTGTACCAAGTCGTGTGACGCTTCATGGCGTCGGCACGAGCCTCGGGGTCATCGGCGTAGTAGCGGTTAAGCGCGGGCTGGACGGAGTACAGCCAGCCGTCGGCGCCAGCCTTGACGGAACCGCCGGCGCAGGAAGCGAACACGGAGAAGGAGCGCAGGAAAATGCTGTTGAGCATCTTCTTGTCTTCAGGGCTCACATTCTTGGTCAGGTTGCTCATGCGAAGAAATCCTCCTCGTCGCTGGTTACAGAGTCGCCGGAAACGGCCTGGGTGGCCACTCCCTTCTTGGTGAGATCGAAGATCTCCTTGTCGCGGAGGGCGGAGGCAACCGCGATGATGACACCGAGAACTGCGATGGCGATCATCGGGAGGCCGAGGTACTGGTAGAGCGTAAAGCCCAAGAAGAAGTAGATGCTGAGCTCGGTGCTCCACAGCATCTGGAGCAGGAGCGCCATACCAACGGCGGGCAGGAGGGCACCCACGGCGTTGAGGCCGCTCATGACATTGGCCGGAATCTGGTTGACAATGGCGGCAACGGGCTCGGCGCCAAGGTAAACGCCGAGGAAGGCGATGAGGCCAAAGGCGGCGTACTTAACGAACCAGAGAACGAAGTGCTGAAGCGCGAGGCCCTTCTCGTTGCCCTCGGCGGCCATCTTGTCAAAGGTGGCTGCGAAGAACGCGAGGAACACGTTGTTCATGAAGATCGAGAGAAATGCGGTGACGACGCCCACGGGAACGGCCAGTGTGATGGCGGCACCCTGGTCGATACCAGCGCCAACGGTGAAGGCGACGGCGAGGGCGGTCGCGGTAACAGGCTCGGCGGAGATAGCGCCACCAATGTTAACCGCGCCCATGAAGATCGCCTCGAGAGAGGCACCGATGATGACACCGGTCTTGACGTCGCCCATCAGGAGGCCCGCAACGAGACCTACCACGAGAGGACGCTCGATCATGCACTGACCGAGAACCCAGTTGCCGCCGTAGCAAATCAGCACGGTCAACCAGGCCATTATTGCCAACCCAACCATTTGACTTCCTTTCTTTCATTTCATTTGGCCGCCTGGCCAAATCCCCTTATTTCCCCGCCGCCTCGATCAGACTCTTGAGAGGAGTCTTGGGATTGGACGGGATAAGCTGATGGAAAACCGGAATACCCTGCTCGCAAAGCTCCTTCGCGGCCTCGAGCTCATCCGGGTTGAGCATGATCGTGGAGTTGAGGGCGACCTTGCTATCCGGATCGGACTTGTCGAAGCGGCCGACGTTGGCAACGTTCACGCCCTCAATCTTGCCCGGCGCGCCCTTAACGAGCTCAAGCACGTCACGCACGCAGTTGGTGAGCGCGAAGATGCGCATGGAGTCCGCGCGCGGATCGTTCGCGATGCGGCAGGCATCCGGAACGTCCTTGACGAGGAGTTTCTGGCCCGCCGGCGTACCCATGGAAAGCGTCATGCGAAGGGCGTCGCTCTCCACGGCGTGCTTGTTGGCGACGATGATCCTGGTGGTGTTGAGCTCCTTGGTCCACACCAGGGCGACCTGTCCGTGAATCAGACGGTCATCGACTCGAACCTGAACAATCATTGCTTCCTCTCTCTACTTGTTAGTACTCTCTAATCAAAGAAGTCTCCCTCGGACTCCTCGTTGTCCGCGGCCTTGCTCGGAGGCTCGACGACCTGCATCGTCGCCCTCGCCAGCTCGACGCTCTGCTTGATCGAATCTGCCGTGACCGGCTCGGCGCCGAGGAGTGTCTCGATCACGAGGCCGAGGTTCATACCGGTGACGTGGACGATCCCGCGCTTCTCCGGCTCCATAAGGACGACCTTCTGGAAGACGGAACCACCGTAGATGTCGGTGAAGATGATGGCCTCGTCCTCAGGGCCCACCGAGTCAATAAAGGCCTGGATGCGAGGGGTGAAATCGGAGTCGTCCACGTAGCAGTCAACTGCCTCCACCATGTCCGCCATGCCGGTCAGGATTCCGATCGAGCTCCTGATTCCGCTTGCGAGGTGGCCGTGCGACGCGACAAGAACTTTCTTCATCGAGTCTCTCCTAGAGCGAATAGTGGTTGGGGTTCAGAAGCTGGATCTTGCTGACGACGAACGCGCGCATGTCGGGGGCGGCGTCCATCAGGAGGCCTATGCCGTTGCCGTCGTTCTTACCGGAGTTGATGTCCTTCTCGAAGGCGCGGTACATGGAACGGAAGTACTCCGTGGCGATGTTGAACTTACTCATGCCGAGGTTCACGGCCTCCTGGAGCTGCTCGTCGGGGATGTCGGAGCATCCGTGCATGACGAGGGGGACGCTGACGGCCTCCCTGCAGGCCTTGATGCGCTCCATGTCGAGGTTCGGGACCTTGACATAGGGGCCGTGGGCATTGCCGACGGCGATGGCGAGCGAGCCGCAACCGGTGCCCTCGACAAACTCCTCGGCGAGGTTCGGGTCGGTGTAGTGGTCGCTGTTCACGAAGTCGTTGGCGTCAGAGCCGTTGCCGACATGGCCGAGCTCGGCCTCGATGTCGACGTCGAAGATCTTGGCGACCTGGACGACGTCCTTCGTGAGCTGGAAGTTCTCCTCATAGGGAAGTGAGGAGCCGTCGACCATGACGGATGGGAAGCCGGCCTTGACGCCCTTGACGGCGATCTCGTAACCAGCGGAGTGATCCTGGTGGACGGCGACGGGCACGCTCGCGCACTCGGCGTAATAGCGGGCGGCGAAGGCGATGATGTCGAGGGCGCAGTGGTCCTCGAAGCCAGGCCAGTACTGGATGATGATGGGCATGTGCTCATCCTCGGCGGCCTGGATCGCATAACGGATGGTCTCCGTATTGATGACGTTAATCGCGGGCACGCCATAGTGGTGCTCGGTCGCATGTTGAAGAAGCTCGTTGACCTTGATGAGTGACATCTTTGTCTTCCTTTCACCTGAATAATCATTGGATCGGACAGTTCTCAGCTCGTCAGCTGGTTGAACACGAAGCGAAGCGCGAGGCAGGCAGGCGCTTGCGAGGCGCGGTGGAGCCTATGCGGCCGCCTGGCCCTCAGGCTGCGGCGCCGCGCTTCGACGCCATAGCACGTACGCCACAAGAGCAGCGACTGCAGCAATCGTTGAAGCGAGGGCGAAGGCCAGGAAACCCGCGTGCGTGCCGAGCGCATCGCACGCCCAACCGCCAAACAGGTTCGCAACCACGACGGACAGACCGCTCTGGACCATCGCGAAGGCGCTCTGACCTCGAGCGCGACAATCCTCGTAAGTGTGGTTGGCAATGTAGGTAACGCAGGAGTAGTAGACGGTCATGTAACTCACGCTCTGCAGCAGCTGGCCGCAGACCATGACCGGGACGATGCCGGTGCCCACAAGCACGAGCCTGAGCGCCGCCATGAAGCAGGAAAAGATCAGGAGGTTCATCTCGCCGAAGCGCCTGACCAGCTTGGAGGAAACGAGCAGGATGGGGATCTCGCTCGCAGCGGAGACCGCACTCAGGACGCCCACGAGGTTCTGACCCTCGCCAAGCTCGACCGCGTAGCGGCCCAAGAACGCCCCGATGAAGCCAATCGCGGCCGAACTGATGAAGGCGAAGACCAAGACGAAGGCGATCTCATTGCTGGTGAACAGCGAGAGGAGGCCCTTTCCGTGGGAGACCTTGGGATCGTCCGCGGCATTGGCGCGAATTCCCGCCTCGGGGAGGCGCCACATGTGAGCCGCGAAGACCACCAGCGCGGCGGAGACCACCGTGAACTGGATTTGAGGAGCCATGTCGAGCAGCCGACCGACGATCAGGACGACGATGGCATAGCCGATAGTGCCACCCATGCGAATGCGAGAAAAGTCCAGGCCAGAGCGATCCGCGAGCTCGATGACGAGGGAGTCGCTCAGGGGCAGGAGCCCCGAGAAAAACGCCGAGAATGCAAAGGTTACGAGAAGGACCGGGACGAACGTCGACGCCAGGTAATACAGCGGAGCGAGTACCGCCGCCGCAAGGCAGAGGGCCACGATGACCGCGCGGCGGCGCCCGAGCTTGTCGGCGATCGTCGACCAGAGCGGCTGGATGGCGAGCGCACACACCGGGGTCGCCGCGAGGAGAATGCCGGTCTGGGCCGCGCTGAGGCCGAGGCTCGTGTAGTGAGCGGAGAGAAACGGCGAGTACACGCCCGCGCAGACCCAGTAGAGTACGTTCGCGAAGAACAGCGAAGTCATGCTTGCGTTTGTCTTGGCGTTGTGCATCGTGCTTCTCCCTTCTTGCTCGCCGGGTGCCTGTCTGGGCTTCGAAGTGATTCACCATCTAGCGTGAAACGGAGTTGCGAGGCGTTGAAACAATGTTCTGTTGTTTCATCGTTTTCGTGCCGTTGTTTCACGGCTCATAAGATAGCAGCTCAAGCTGAGATTGCGCCGAGGAAGTACCGATTTACCGTGAACGGTAGGAAATCAGCGGTGAAACGCTATTTCACCGCTGATGAAACATTTTGCTTATTTTTCACCTCTCTTGACCTAAGATACAAAGCAAGCTAGGACCAAGGAGTAACCATGGATAAGACAGGGGATGTGCTCAGCCACATCTGCGCGGTCATGAGCAGCCTATCCCCCTCGGAGAAGGCAATCGCAACGTATGTGCTCGACCACCCGTCGGATGTCGCAACGATGACCGTCCGCGAACTCGCCGCAGAAACCGGTACGTCACCGGCGTCTGTTTCGAGATTCGCAAGGACGCTTGACTACCGAACCTATTCGGACATGCGTCTGGCGCTCGGCATATCCATCAGCAGGGCATCCGGCGAAGAAAAGGCCACGGACGGCAGGATTACTCTGGACGACGTCGAGGGCTCCATCAAGTACGTCCTGTCTCACAAGGTCAAGGAGCTCTCCCAAACCGCCTCGCTCATTGACTCCGATGACTTTTCGGCAGTCGTCAATCTGCTCCACAACGCCAACCTCGTCCTGATCGCGGGCGTCGGCAACTCGATTAACATGGGCGTAAACGCGGCGTTCAAGCTCTCGCAGGTTGGAGTCAGAGCGTTTTGCCCCAGTACCACCGAAGCCATGGTCTCCGTCGCAACCAGCCTCAAGGAGAATGACGTTCTGCTCGTCATTTCGACGTCCGGATACTCGAAGCGCCTCGTCAACATATTCGACTCTGCCGAGGATTCGAACACCCCCATCATCATGATCACAGACAACCCGGATACGCCGCTCGCGAAGCGTGCCACGCATATCATCCGAGCCATCTCGCGAGATCAGGCCATCACCGGAACCGAGATCGCCTTCTCGCACAGCTCGATCAACTTCGTCATCGAGCTGCTGTTCCTCTTCCTGACCTCTTGCTGGGATGACCCGGTAGAGTTTAACAGGATCATCTCGAAGAATCTCATGGGAGACAAGCAATACAGCTAGGACGACGCACGCCGGCGCACCGATGCCCAGACCGAAACGGGAGGACCCCTTGATAAAGCTCATCCTCGCAGACATGGATGGGACCCTGTTGCCGTTTGGCTCAAGGGTCGTATCGGAGCGCACGCACAGCGCGATTCTTTCGGCGCTCGATGCGGGCATCGCGTTCGGCCCCGCAAGCGGGCGCGACTACGCCGACCTGGCCGATGCCTTTGACGGCGACGCGCGCTGTTTCTCGACCGGCATCATGGCCAACGGAAAGAAGGTCTTCTCCAGCGGCGAACTCGTGTTCAAAAAGACGCTCTCGACGGAGGCCCTCGTCAAGCTCGATAGCGCTGTACGCCCCTACGCGGGGACGTCACTCTGGCTAGTCGCCGATGTCGATGAGACAGGCAAGCGCTGCGAGCAGTTCCTCTGCGCCGTCGAGCCTGGCGACGAATTCGCCCTGGAAGTCGTTAAGGACTCCGGAAGAGACATGGCGCTCGGAGACGTGCCCACGAACCGTGACGTCATAACCGCCGGCATCTTCGTCAACGTCAGCTCCGCCCCGACGGAAGTCGTTCGGAGTCGATGCAAGGAAGCCTGCCCAGAACTTGATTTCCCCTCGCCCGTCCCATTCTTCCTCGATGTTGTTCCGGCTGGCTGGAGCAAGGTAAACGGACTCGACGCGCTTC
Organism: uncultured Collinsella sp.; assembly: GCA_905197595.1. Taxonomy (GTDB): domain Bacteria; phylum Actinomycetota; class Coriobacteriia; order Coriobacteriales; family Coriobacteriaceae; genus Collinsella. The sequence continues at coordinate 21,500 of CAJJZM010000001.1, read as the reverse complement.
TCGGCAGCCTTGGGGTCACGCTGGACGAGGTCGCTTTTATCGGAGACTCGGAAAACGACGTGACGCTCCTCGAAAAGGTGCCGAACTCCTACGCAGTCGCGGGCGCGATGCCAGAGGCGAAGGCCGCGGCCCATCACCTGATCGGGAACGCAGCCGAGGACTCCGTCGCGAAGCTCATCGAACAGATTGTCCAGCAGCGAGGCTAGGGTTCCGCCAGCGTGGCATGCGCCGCGTGCCTCGTCATCCGTTCGTGGCGCGCTACCTCGTGACGATCCAGAGCGTGGCCATCGTCGCGACGCCGATGCCTACGATGAGCGCGGCCCACAGGACGCGGACCACGGGGTTCATGTCGCCCGTCACCACCATGTCGTTCGCGTGCCAGAACCAGCTCTCGTTTCCCTTGCGCATGATGCACTCCCTTAGCCTCGATTACGCCATCTATGGCCGAGCAATCGCAGGTCACGTGCCATAGATTTGCCCTACGCCCAGCTTTCAGTTCTGTAAGGCGGCGGGAGCCTGTGCGAGGCCCCGAGTCCTGAGGCCGTTGCAATGAAAATGGGAATCAAGGGGCACGCATCAATCATATGGGTTCCTTTCGAGGGCGATGGCAAACGAAGCATCCATCATATAATGGAGCGACGCAACCAGAGAGGTCACCCATGGAATTTTACGCAAGCTGCCCCGAGGGCTTTGAGTCCGCACTCGCCGACGAGCTCAAGTGGCTCGGGCTTTCGCATGTCCGCCGCCTGAAGGGCCGCGCTACGTTTGAGGGCGAGCTCGAAGAAGGCTACCGCGCCTGTCTGTGGTCGCGCCTGGCCAGCCGCGTGTTTGTGGTGCTCGGACGCTTTGAGGCACAGGATGCCGACGAGCTGTACGATGCCGTTTACGACATTGCCTGGGAAAACATCGTCCGCTGCGGCGCCACCATTGCCATCACTGCCCGTGGTGTGACCGAGCAGCTGCGCAACACGCGCTTCTCTGCCCTGCGCGCCAAGGACGCATTGTGCGATCGCCTGGCCGAGACCACAGGCCGTCGCGCCGATGTCGATGCCGCCGATCCCGACGTTCACCTGCTGCTTTCGCTGCGTCAGCGCCGTGCGAGCATAAGCCTGGACCTTTCGGGCGATCCGTTATTCAAACGCCTGCCGCCTGCCGCGACCCGCGCCGGCGAGGGTACGCACGTGCTGCGCCCCGACTACGCCGCCCTGGTGCTTTCGCAGGTCGGCTGGACCGCGCTATGCGAGCGCGAGCTGACGGCCGACGATTACGAGAACGAGGCTCTGCCCACGCTGGTCGACGCCTCATGCGCTGGCGGCGGTCTGCTGCTAGAGGCCGTGAACATTCTGACCGACCGCGCCCCGGGCGCCGCACGCGAGCGCTGGGGCTTTGAGGGCTGGCAGCTGCACGATGCCGCCCTATGGGAGCAGTTGCTTGCCGAGGCACGCGGGCGCGAGGCGGCAGCGCGTGAGCGCCAGGCGCGCATCGTGGCCGCGGACATCGACCCCGCCGCCCGCAAGACCGCCGAGCGCATGGTCAAGTGCGCCGGTTACAAGCGCTTTGTCGATTTTTGCGCCGCCAAATCTGCCACCGTACTGGACCACGCGGGCGCCGTCGCCGGTGCCGCCCTCGTCGCGGATACGACCGAGACACCGCTGTCGCTTATGCATGACGCCATGACGCTGGTCGGCGAGCTGCGTCGCGCGCCCGAGCTTACCGCCGCGCCGGTCGCCGCCCTCACCCGCGACGGCCTTATGGCCCGCGCGCTCCATGCCGAGCCCGCGCGCTCCATTGCCGTCATGCCCAACAACGAAGAGGCGACTATCGAGGTTTGGCCCTCGCTCGACCACGCCGCCGCAGCGTTTGAGGCTGCGACCAGCGCGGATGCCGAGGCCGAGGTTGCGGATGCCAACGAAGTCAACGATGAGGCCGCAGCTTCCGCCATGCCCGAGCCCGCTGCCACGCTCGACCTGGGCGACGGCAAGCCGCTGCCCGTGCTCATCCCCGAATCCGAACAGTTCGCCAACCGCCTGCGCAAGAACGCACGCCTGCGCCGCAAGTGGGCCAAGCGCGAGGGCGTGAGCTGCTACCGCATCTACGATGCCGACCTGCCCGACTACTCCGCCGCCATCGATCTGTACGAGGGTTGCCCGCAGACGCCGGGCCGCTGGCTCGTCATCGCCGAATACGCCGCGCCTAAGACCATCGACCCCGCACTGGCCCAGGCCCGCATGCTCGACATCTTGGCCATCGCGCCGCGCATCCTGGATGTTCCGGCCGAACACGTGCACGCCAAGGCCCGCATGCGTTCGCGTGGCGGCTCGCAGTACGGCAAGCAGGGCGCCGGCAAGGGCGGATCGGGCGAACGCGCCAACATCGCGCGCCGTCGCCTGCCGCTCATCGAAGAGGGCGGCCTCACCTTTGCCGTCAACTTTGACGACTATCTGGACGTGGGCATCTTCTTGGACCACCGCGTCACCCGCAGCCTAGTGCGCGAGCACGCCAAGCAGGCGCGCCGCTTCCTCAACCTGTTTGCCTACACCGGCACTGCCACCTGCTATGCGGCAGACGGCGGCGTCGAGGAGACCGTGACGGTCGACCTCTCCAACACCTATCTGGACTGGGCCGAGCGCAACATGCGCCAGAACGGCTTTGTGGGGCCTCAGCATCATTTTGTGCGCGACGACGTGCTCGCCTGGATTCGCGACCAGCGCCAGACGCGCAACCGCTGGGACCTGATCTTTGTCGACCCGCCCACGTTCTCGAACTCGTCCAAGATGGGCCGCCGCACCTGGGATGTCCAGCGTGACCATGTTGAGCTTTTGGCCGGCGTATCGCGCCTGCTCGCGCAGGGCGGCCATGCCATCTTTAGCTGCAACCTGCGCGGCTTCCGCCCCGAAACGCGCAAGCTCGCACGCGCGGGCGTGGTGCTGGAGGACATTACGGTGCAGACCATCCCCGAGGACTTCGCGCGCAACCAGAAGGTGCATCATTGCTATATCGTGCGCCGCCTGCCCATCGAGGACGCCATGGCCGAAGCCGGCTTTAGCGCCGAGGAAATTGCTGAGCGCGTCGAGGAACTGCGCAACCCCGGAGCCCGCAAGCCTCGCGCAGCATCGCCCGCGCACGCGCAGGCCGGCGTCCGAGGACCGCACGGCGACGACAAGCCCGCCTGCTCAGGCAAGCCCAAAAAGAAGAAGTTCTACGCCAGCAAGCCCAAGGGCAAGTAACAAAAATGCGGTGGAATACGGACTGTTTTGCCTGGAATTAGGCAAATTCAGACCGTATTTCACCGCAACTCATATTGGGATGATGGTTGGCGATCTAGCCTTGGGTGACCAGGCGATAGCCAATACCCACATGCGTCTGGATATAGCGCGGATGCGCGGGGTCGGATTCGATCTTCTTGCGCAGCGTACCCATAAAGACACGCAGGCTCGCCAGGTCGCTCTTAGTCGCCGTTCCCCAAATCTCGTGCAGGATAAATTGGTGCGTCAGCACCTTGTCGGCATTATGTGCCAGCAGGCACAGGAGCTTGTACTCGATCGGTGTCAGATGCAGTTCCTCGCCATCCATCGTGGCGATGCCGGCATCAAAATCGATATGCAGCTCACCGGCATCGAACGAGCCCTCGGAGGCAACGCCGCCCGATTGCGCATACGAAAGGCGCCTGAGCGTCGTGCGGATGCGCGCGAGCAGCTCCTCGACCGAAAACGGCTTGGTCAGGTAGTCGTCGGCGCCGGCATCGAGCGCGCGAATCTTGTCCGCATCCTCGCTGCGCGCCGAGACCACGATAATCGGCATGCCCGACCATGCGCGCACCGACTCCACCACCTTGACGCCGTCCATATCGGGCAGGCCCAGATCGAGCAGCACAATGCTCGGCGCCTGCGACGAGGCGGCGGCGATGGCAGCATGGGCGGTCTCCACGGCCATATGACGCAAGCCGTGCGCCTCGAGCGCGGCAACAATAAGATTGCGAACGGCGGGGTCGTCCTCAACGACCAAGATGAGCGGTTTTACGGCAGAGTTCGGCACAGCGCTACTCCTTATCAAACGAAACGTCGGCGGCGGGAAGTTCAATCGTAAAGACCGAACCGTGCGGGTCCGCCGCGGCAACCTCTATGCTACCGCCATGTGCCAACGCAATGGAACGGCAGAGCGAAAGACCCAAGCCAACGCTGCGGTGGCTGTCGGCCAGACCATGGTTGGCGGTATAGAACGACTCGAAGATCCGCTCGCGATCCTCGGGTGCGATGCCCGGACCATCATCGGCCACCGAGCACGCCACGCGTCCATCGTCGACGCCAATCGAAATCATGATATGCGAGCCCGCGGGCGTATAGGTGATGGCGTTGTTCACCAGATTGACCACCAGCTGCACCATCAGGCGTGCATCGACGTTGACGAGCGCCGGCTCATCGCACGCCACCACCTTAAGGTCGTGCTCGCGCACGGCAGGGTTCACGTGGCGCAGCGCCTCCTCGACGATATCGTCCATGAGCTCGAGCGTGGTCGACAGGCGCATACCGCCACCCTCGAGCTTGGTGATGGCGAGCAGATTCTCGACGGTGGCGTTGAGCCACAGCGCATCCGAGCGAATGGATAGAAGCAGGCCGCGGCGCGTCTGGGCATCGAGCACCGCGGTGCCGGTCGAGCCCTGATCGAGCAGCACGTCGGCATTACCCGAAATACTGGTAAGCGGCGTGCGCAGATCATGCGAGATGGAGCGCAGCAGGTTGGCGCGCAGCTGCTCATTTTTGGCAAGCACCGCCGCCTCCTCGCGCGCCTCCATGGCTCGGGCGCGGTCGACCGCCAACTCGCCCTCGCTCACGATGGCATCGGCAAGCGTCCGCTCCTCGAGTGTCAGCGCATCGGGCTTGGCAACAATAGCCAGCACACCTACCACCGAGGCGGGGTCGCCCGAGCGCACCATGCTGTCGCCCATGCGCACCGTAAGGTATATGCCATAAAACGCCGAGCCGCCATAGGTGGCATCGAGCGGCGTTCCCACATAGGCGGACGCCGAGAGCCGCGGCGGCATCTGCGGCGCCAGTTCATGCACCGGCGCGGCATCGCCCACGGCCGTGTATGTCGCACGCGGCAGCAGGTCATCGCCCTCGGCGTCGGCGCTGTACCACACGACCGGACAGCCCGAAAGACGCGCCAGCTGCGTTGCCATGGCATGGACAATCTGCTGCTGATCGGCGCACCGCTGCAGCATGCGGTTGGTCTCGAGCACCATATGCGTGCGGCGGTCGCTGGCGGCAGCCTGCGCCAAGGCACGGCGCAGGGCCAACGCAATCGAGCTCGACACAAGCGAGACCACGAACATGATAAAGAACATGCCGGGATAGACGCGGTCGATAAACGACAGCGAGTAGCGCGGGCCGACAAATAAGAAGTTGTAGAGCGCCACGGCGGCAGCCGAGCTCAGCAAGCAATACAGGCGACTCCAGGTAAAGAATGCGCACAGCTGAACGGCGAACACATAGACGATCATGATGCTCGGCGCGAGACCCGGATGGTCGAGCAGCGCGCCCACAATCGTCGCCGCGACCAGCAGCCCCACCGATACGCAGGCGTCATACAGGGGGCTGCGACGCGTCAGCGTTGTGCGCCGCCACCAAAAGTTCTCGGCAATATCGCCGTCCGCACGGACGTCCATCAGCGCCCCGCCCCTCTCTCAAAAACAAAAACCACCACAAAGGGGACAGTGCACCTTTGTGGTGGTTCTCCCTTGTGGTGGTTTCAAGTCTATAGCCTTTGCAGCCCGCGGTCGCTAGACAAACAGCACGTGCGCGAGCAGGGCACACACGCACACCGCTCCAAATACCAGTGCCACGATCGAAATCACGCGATCGGCCATGTCCATGTTGGCACGGTTCGTAAAGAACCGATCTTCGGCGGCGTCGGCGCGTGCCTCGCGCACCAGCTCGGCCGCAAGATCGCGACCGTTAAGCGTCTTTGCGTCCATGGTTTTCTCCCCTGACTCATTTCCCGTCATTGCAAACCTGCCCGTTCACAGTCAAATCTCGGGTGTCGACTACGGGCGCTCGTTGGGAGCCAGACGCTGCATCTTGTTCACAGCCTTGAACTTGGTGAACAGCGGCACATACTCAAAGCTCACGTTGGAGTTCTCCAGGCCATACCAGCGCGCCGGCGTACCGGCAAAGCGGCGGATGATGTACTTGAGCGTGATTGCCGTGCGCTCGCTCGGCTCCACGTCACTCTCGGGCGCCAGGAGCTTGCGGATCATGACGAACTTAAACGTGCCGATGTTGCCCGGATCCTTGTAGACCGAGTAGTCGTGCATCTGCGGCGGCAGCTCGCCAGTGGCGGCCAGATCCTGAACAACCTGGCGCAGGTAGGCGTTCACGCGCTGGTTAACCTTGTAGCCCAGGTACAAATGCACACGGAAAACATAGTCGGTGCCAAACGTCTCGACCGAATAGGCAAAGGTATGCGGCTCGTCCATGGTCTCGACGTTCACGAACCACCAGGCGCGGGCACGCTTGGGATGCTTGTCCAGAATCGAGTAGACGATATCGCGGTCGATGTAGTCGGTGTTGGTGTCCTTGGTCAGGTACACGATGTTGTCGCTCATAGGCTCGTAGCGATCGTCGTCGCGCAGGCGCTTGAGCTGCGGCAGATAGCTGCGCAGCGGCAGCAGCGTAAACTGACGCCGCTCGACCGCCGTGCCGTTGTACCAGCACACCATAATGCCCATGATGAGTGCAGCCATAAGGATGGTGAAATAGCCGCCGTGGAAGAACTTGGTGAGCGAGCTCACAAAGAAGAAGCCCTCGAGCATGAGGAAGAAGACGGCAAAGATCCACGGCGCAACCTTGAGCTTGCGCTCCACGTGCAGATAGAAGAAGAGCAGCAGCGTCGTGCACATCATGGTCAGGGTAATAGCCAAGCCGTACGCAGCCTCCATGTGCGCCGAGTTCTGGAACAGCAGCACCACGATGACGCAACCCACGAGCATGACGTTGTTGACCATGGGGATGTAGAGCTGGCCCTTGGTCTCGGCAGGATAGAAGACCTGCATATGCGGCATGAGGTCCAGGCGGCTGGCCTCGGACACCAGCGAGAATGCGCCGGTGATGAGCGCCTGCGAGGCGATGATGGCCGCGACGGTGGAAAGGCCGACGGCAAAGGGGCGCAGACCCGGGGCGAGCATCTGGTAGAAGGGGTTGAGGTCGGCGATACCCATGAGCTCCGGGTTGCCGGCGTTGTTGATAAGCCACGCGCCCTGGCCCATGTAGGACAGCAGCAGGCAGCACTTAACGAACGGCCAGGTGGCATAGATATTGCCGCGGCCCACATGGCCCATGTCGGAATAGAGCGCCTCGGCACCGGTGGTAGCGAGGAAGCAGCTGCCCAAAATCATGATGCCCGCATGGTTGTTGGGGCTCAGCAGAAAAGCGATGCCACGCAACGGGTTGAGGCACAGCAGCACCGCGGGATACTGGCAGACAAAGAACAGGCCCGTGCCGCCCAGGAACAAAAACCACAGCGTCATGATGGGACCGAAGGCGTGACCGATCTTGGCCGTGCCGATGCGCTGCACCAAGAAGAGCGCGATGATGATGGCAAGCGTGATGGCGACGACACGACCCTGGTCGTCACCGAGCACGGCATGGACCGCCGGGATGGTGCGCAGGCCCTCGATGGCCGTGGTGACGGTAACGGCAGGCGTCAGGATGCCGTCGGCGAGGAGCGCCGCGCCGCCCAGCATGGCGGGGATGATGAGCCACTTGCCGCAGCGCTTGACCAGGCTGTACAGGGCAAAGATGCCGCCCTCGCCGTGGTTGTCGGCGCGCAGCGAGATCAGCACGTACTTGACGGTCGTCAGCAGCGTGACCGTCCACACGACAAGGGAGAGCGCGCCGAGCACGAACTCCTGCGTAACGCTTCCGATGCCGCCGTTGCCGGCAACGAGCGCCTTGGTTACATACATGGGGCTGGTGCCGATATCGCCATACACCACGCCCAGCGTGACGAGCATCGCCGAGATGCTCACAGGAATCGCAGCGTGCGAGGCTACTTCCTTTGCCTTTTGTTCCATAAGCCGGTTTCCTCCCAATTTTAACGTTCGACGGGATTATATGTAATCAGCCCATATTTTAATGGCACCGTTTTCCCAGCTAGATAAACATTTATGCGGCCTTTAGGCCACCGCGGCGATATGGAATGTGACAAAGGGACGCCCCCTTTGTCACATTCGTCATTTTCCGAGCCAGTTTTTGAACCACCACTCCATAGAGCGGCTCATCTCGGCCATAAAGGGGCTCGTGTGCTTACGGGTGTAGATGTCGATGACGCGCTCGCCCACCTCGCGGGCGTGCGGGCGAAACATCGCATCCATCTCGGCCACCTGCGCATCCATCGTCGCGGCGTCGGCGCGACAATAACGCTCCTCGTGCACCAGGTTCACCACGGGATGCGCGATTGCCGGGCGCTCCTTACGGGGCGTGCCGATGATGAGCATCGACAGCGGCATGGTATAGGCAGGCAAGTCCAGCAGTGCGGCAACTTCCTCGGCGTTCTCGACGATATCACCGATGTAGCAGCTCCCCAGCCCCAGGGCCTCGGCGGCAACCACGGCGTTTTGAGCGGCGATCACGGCATCCTGCGCCGCGATGGCAAAGTCGCCCAAACCCGGCGCGGGGCGGGGCGCCTTGCCCGTGCGCTCGACAAACTCGGGCTCAAAGCAGCCCACGTGCTCAAACAGATCGATCCACTTGGCATAATCGACCACAAATATAAGTGCCCAGGGCGCCTTGGCGATCATGGGCTGGTGATCGCACAGGTCGGCCAGACGGTCCAGCGTAGCCTGCTCGCGAATGCTCACGATGGAATACATCATCATGGCGCCCGCCGACGGCGCGCGACTCGCCGCATGCAAGATCGCCGCCCGCTGCTCGTCGGTCACCGCCACGGGACGGCCGTCGTCATCGCGCGCAAAAGCGCGCGTGGACGAGCGGTGCTCCAAAATGTCCAGTACCGCGTTGCCCGTAGTCTCGACCGGATAGCCGTACGTATCCACGCCCGCAGCTCCGTCGCCGCCCATGTCCGCCTCGCAAACCTGCTCGCTCATCGCCCTACCCTCGCCATTTCTTTAAGAAGCCTTTACGTTTCCGTGTAATTCCCGTCCATTATCGCGCAGGTCGCCACTACATTGCGCCACACCGCCACACGCGCGCGTTAATATGGCTGGTTGTTGTGCGCAGCCACCAATTGCTGCGCATATCTTGGTAACAATCGGGTAAATCCCCGCTTTCGTAGGTTTTAGTTTGTGAGGAGTCTCAGCATGTTCGCTGCCGCCATCTCGCTCGTCGGTCTTGCGGCGACCGTCTACCTTGTCTTGCGCGAGGCCAAGGCCATTCGCGCACAGTCGGGCACCGTTGCTAAAAGCGCTCTTGGGTGGAGCGTCGCCTTTGGCCTGTTCCAGCTCTTTTTGACTGTCTGGGGCGCTATTGGTCTCGTCGCGCAAAACGAGCCGCTCGCCTTTGTGATGCTCATCCTGACCAACGCCATCCTCACCGGCTGCGCTTGGGCCAGCATCGCCCGCGACCGCATCGCCCCGCGCGTCTTTGCGTTCGCCTCGGCCGACGCTCCCGCCCCCACTGGCAAGCTCGCCCGCCTGCGCGGCGCCTTTGTGGGCAAACCGCTCGTCGCCGCCGTCCTGTGCCTGCTGCTCGCCGGCGTCTTTGCGCTGCTGGGCATGGAGGTCTCGTCCAACCACGACTTTACCTGGGTCTACCCCCTGTGCATCCTGCTCGAGTGGGCCATCATCACCGTGCTCATGACCGGCCTGTTCTTCCTATTCCAGCGCCACGGCGCAGCTCCCGCGGTCCTGGCCTTTGCCCTCTTTGTCCTGGGCATTGCCGAGTTCTTCGTCATCACGTTTAAATCCATGCCCATCCAGCCGGGCGACCTTTCGGCCATCTCCACCGCCGCCGCGGTCGCCGGCAACGGCTACACCTTCTCCATCTCGCTGTTCTGCGTGCTGTCCATGGGCTTTACCGCCATCGCCATGCTGCTATGCGAGTACGCCGGCCTGGTGGCACCGCACCGTCAGAAGGGCGCCGCCAACGCCAAGCGCATGCTGCTCACCAACCTGCTCGTGGCAGTGCTGTGCCTGGGCGGCGTGACCGCGCATGTCACACTCATCGACTACTACAACACTCTCGGCATCACCGTCTACACCTGGCGCCCGCTCGAGAGCTACTGGCGCGAGGGCTATCTGCCTGCCTTTATTAGTGCAGCACAGTCCATCAAGCCGCCCAAACCCGCCGACTACTCCGTCGACGATGCCAAGGCCACGCTCAAAAAGTACGCCAAGGCCTACGACAAGTCCGACGCGGCCAAGAGTGACGAGCGCGCCGCCGCAAAGGAGCAATTCGACAGCGAGAAGCCCACGGTCATCGCCATCATGAACGAGACCTTCTCGGACCTATCCATCTACCAGAACATGCGCGCCGGCTACGAGGGCCCGCAGTACTTTAAGAACCTGTCCAACTGCCTCAGCCGCGGCAAGCTCTACGTGAGTGCCTACGGCGGCGGTACCGCCAATACCGAGTTTGAGTTTATGACCGGCAACTCCATGGCCAACCTGGGCTCGGGCGTGTACCCCTACACCATCTACAACATGGAGACGACCGGGAACCTGGCAGAGCAGTTCAAATCGCTCGGCTATTCCACCACAGCCATGCACCCCAACCACGCGACCAACTGGAACCGCGAGAACGTCTACAAGGACTTTGGCTTTGACCAGTTCCTGTCCATCAACGACTTCCAGGGCGCCGACACCCTGCGCGGTATGGTGACCGACCAGGCGACCTACGACAAGATTCTTGAGCTGCTCGACCAGAACGCCGATCCGCAGTTTATCTTTGATGTGACCATGCAGAACCACTCGGGCTACGACACGGGCCTGCTGCCGGTCGACAAGCAGATGCATCTCAACATCGACACGACCGACCTGGACGCCAAGACCGTCGAGGACGGCACGCTCTCCGATGTCGACGAGTACGTCTCGTGCATCGAGCAGTCCGACCAGGCGCTTCGCTACTTCCTTAACGCCTTGAGCAAGCTCGACCGCAAGGTGGTCGTGGTGTTCTGGGGCGACCACCAGCCGTTCTTCCCGTCCAAGTTCAATGACAAGTGGTTTACCGGCGAGGACGACGCTACGCATCAGGAGCGCCTGTGGCAGACCGACTACATCATTTGGGCTAACTACGACGTTGCCGGTTGTGACCAGACGAGCGAGGTCGACGACCTGTCCACCAACTACCTGTCCACCCAGCTCATGCAGCTGATCGGCGCACCGCTGACCGACTACCAGAAGGCGCACATGACACTGCGCGAGTCGCTGCCCGCCATCAACTCGGTCGGCTACGAGAACGCCAGCCTGCGCTGGGCGCTCTCCTCCAACGTCACCGGTGACGACGCCGCTGCCGCGGCCGCCACCAAGGCACGCGAGGATTACGCCAAGATGCAGTACTACGAGATGTTCCGCGACGGCAAGAACGTGTATACCGAGCACTTCCAGACCGAGGCCAACGAGACCGACCCCAACCTGGCACCGGGCACGACGAAGATCAAGTAGCGGGTCGCTCATAACTGAAACGTCTGTCCGGGCGGAGGCATATAAGGTTCCCTGCTCGGACAGTCCTGCGCAAGACGGAGGCCACATTAAGTGGCCTCCTTTGCGTGCGGAACTCGCGATGAACCTTATATGCCTCCGCCCGGACAGACGCCTTGTTGTTGGAGCACGGCTTGTCATGGGGGTATCCGCTGAACATATATAAGTTGAAGGCCACATTAAGTGGCCTTCTTTGTATTCGGAAAGTGTGTCCCGGAATCTGCCTTCGGAATGGGACGCAGTTTCCGCTTGAGGGCCTGTTGGGAAAGCGCATCCCACTTCAAGAGTAAATTCCGGGTAGCACTTTCCGCTAAGGCTCTCAACCGGAAAGTGCATCCCATTCCAAGCCTTAATTCCGGGACATAGTTTCCGGACAAGACATCAACCGGAAAGTGGGGACCACTCTGAGCGCCGATTCTGGGACACACTTTCCGAAACACCGCCCATCCGGAAAGCCCGTCCCGCTCTGAATACATCCGGGCATGGAATATCCGCTTATTAGGCCTTCCGTCAATAAAGGGGCGCCCTCCCGAGCGGCGGGCTCGAAGTTCATCGCGAGTTCCGCACGCAAAGAAGGCCACTTAATGTGGCCTTCGTCTTGCGCAGGACTGTAGAGCAGGGAACTTCGTGCCCGCCGCCCGGGAGGGCGTTGCGTTTAGAAGATGAACCTAGCGCTTATCCCTCCGGGACAAAAGAAGTGCGGCTATAAATGCGATGATTGCAAGTGTCAGCAACACCAAAAGCAACGTGAGCGTGTTGTCGCCCGTTGCCGCCAGACCAAGCAAGCCGGGCTTCTTGCTGTCAGCAGACTGCACGGGAATCTTCTCGCCATCGTCCTCGGCGGTAATCTCCCAGCGAATGGTCTTGTTTGCGTCGGCAACCTCGTTGCCCACCGATGTCGGAACGTTTAGCTGCAAATTAAGCACCGTGCTGCCATCGCTCGTAAACGTGGCGATTTGCGTGGGATAAGCGAACGCGCTGCCCGGTGTTCCTGTCTGGAGCCAACCTGCAGAGCCATCGCCCGCCGACGCCGTTAGGGTAATGGGCGACAGCAGGCGTGCCGTCTCGTGATCGACAACGGCACGCACAAACACGCGCACCTGGGACTTTACGCCCGTGGCACGAATCTCTATCTGCTGATCACGCACATCGCCAGGCATCAGATCTTTAAAGGCCAAAAACAGATCGGGCTCCCCCGAGGAGTCCGTCGCCCCCGAGACCGTCAGCTGACGCGCATTTCCGTCATAGGCAATCGCGGGAGTATCGGCAAACGCACGGGCGGGAACAGCGAGCGCGACCACGCAGAAAATGGCCGCGACCATGCAACGCAAGGAGCGCGCAACACCTTTACGAATCGGGAACGCCATACTTACGCACCTCCATGCGGCGGCACCAGCACGTCATTCTCGACCGAGCAACCCCATGCGTCGTGCACGGCCTCATCGGGCGTCGCCTGGACCGCCTGAGTGGAGATATCCACGACAAGATTGCGACCTTCGGTTGCCTTGAGCTCGGTAACTCTATTAATGAGCACGCCGGTTTCACCGCCGGGAGCAACGGGCGACGTCCAGTAATAGAACCCGTCGCTCGCCTTAACCCAGTTATCAGCCGAGTTCGTGTCCGAGGCATCAGCCACGCTCCACGCAATCTCGTAATCCGCCTCCTCCTTCGGCTCCTCCTTCGGCTCCTCCCACAGGCGGGCACCGTTTCCATCCTGCCAGTAGATATCCACTGCAGCACGAATATAGGCGGGCGCAGTACCCGTGTTCTTCGCCTTGACATCGCTTTTCACATTGCCGTTGAGCGTTTCCTGAACCGATGGCGTCACCGACCCGATGCCGAACTGGTTGACCAGCACGCCCGTAACCGAAAGCCAGGCCAACGTGCCTGCCGTACCGGCCAGGAGGATAACCCCCACCAGCAAGGCGATGATGCGCTTGCGCTTGGACATGCTAATCCTCCTTCTTTGCTACGTTGCCGTTGCTCCAAACGTTATGGGCACGATTGCTGCCGTCGATCCATTTGTCGTTCACACGCGTGTTCGTGCAGGTGAACGTGGCATCGTTCGCGCTCGATGCAGCGGAGATAGTCGCCTGCGCCTTATCGCCCGGCTGCTTGCCAGGGACGCCGATTTGGTTGCTGTAGCGCCATGCCCACGCTGAGTCCTCCTCGACGGTGTAGATACCCGCCGGGACCGCAAGCTCGATAGCGCCGGAGTACCAGGCGGAACCGTCCTTCAGCTGCGCATCCGATGACACCGTTACCTCAACCGTGCGCTCCTCCAAGGCGTTGCCGTCCATGCCGGCCCGGGAAACCTTGAAGCGGAACGTCTTGCCCTTCGCCCAGCTATCCTGGGTTTGCTTGACGATCTTGAGCGTATGCGTAGCGGCGAAATCGAACACCGCATTGCCATCGCTCTGAGTGCCGTCGCCCGTGAGCTTGTAGTCCAAACGATTCGTCAGCTCAAACGAGCCCTCGCCTGAACCCGAACTGTAAAGCGAGACATACTTCCCGTTGACAGGCGCAGGAGTCTGGCCAGGAAGACCATAGCCCACGCGGTCAACGTGCACCGTCAGTTGCGTGCCCATGAAGGGCTTTGCAAAGCAAGCCTTGAACGGCGCCTTATCGCTCTTGTCATCTATCGTGTTCGCGGCATTGGGATCAAGCAACCACTTGAGCTGCCCGGTCACATTCTTAGGGCTCGCATCGTCCGATGTGTCGTTAGCGACGACCTTATACGTCACCGGATACAAATCCATGTTGGCTGTAACCGGTTTACCCTTGAAGTCGCTCCACGCCACAGCTTTGTCGCCATTAACCCACTGCCACTCCAAGAACAACTCCTTCAAGCTGCTATCCGCTCGCTCGCCCAGGAATGCGACGATTGCGGAGTAGGCTTCGGGATCGTAGGCCACTTCCTTTGGCTCCATGACGGGTTCACCCTTGTCGTCATAGGACGGGTTGCCGTTCTCGTCCATCTTGGGCACCTTAACTGTCTGAACAAAGCCGGCATTGCCATCCTGGCCACGCAGAACACTCGTATCGTTCGGGTCTACCGTAGCGGTGTAGATGACGTTGCCTTCGGTGTCGTGATAGCGCACTTTAAGCGGCGTCTTCTTGTACACCGCAGTGTAGGTCACGCTCTCAAAGGGCTCGCTGCCCTCGAGGGGATACTTCTCATCGTCAGTCATCAGGGTGTACTGCCCGTCATTGACATAATCGCGCGACCAGCCGACAAAGTCGTACTTGGTGCCGTCAGTGCCCTCAACCTCCTCGGCGGCCTTGACCTCAAGAGAAATCTGGTCGCCGGAATCAGTGCGGCCGAGGCTACGGACAAGATCGGGATTCGCAAGTTTAGAGTCAATGTTCGATTGAACGGTAACCAGGCTGGGACGGTAGACCGGGTACAGCTCCATGGGGGCCTTGACCACGGTAGAAGCGCTCACCATACGGATGCCCTCTGACCAAGCGACATAGCCCTTGCCAGGTGCCGGCTCGGCTTCCGTCCAGCCCACGAAGACGTCGAACTTGCCTGTATCCGCATCGATAGTGCTGACGTCATAAGTAGGCTTCGGGATGCCGCCATTAAGGTTGCCGAGCATATCGTCTTGCTGAGCAACTTTGCCGTCCACATCCGTGGCATTGAGGTGGTACACAACCGCCAACGGCGAATAGTACGCCACGAATGTATAGGCTCCGCCAGGTTCCACCGGATAAGAGCAAGTACCATGCTCCACATCGTAGGGAAGCGTCTTGATCTCGCCGTTCGGAAGCTCGATCTCAACCTTCTGCAACTTATACAGCTCACCGCCTGCTTTATAAACCGGCGTCGTAACGTCAGGGGTCACCGTTGCCGTAGCAGGATTGATGTCCGCGTTGATAACGGGAGCGATGTTGTAGCTAGGCACATTGACCTTGTCCGTACCCTCAAAACCTGCGCGATGCAGGTTGGTGGTGTAGCTGACGTCGTACTTTGCGTAGACGGGATAGGCATCCTGCCACTGGGTGACCTTGGACTCGTCGGTCGCCAGATACGGCTCTGCCTTATCCGGATCACTCGTCACATAAGAGTCGCCGGCGACGTCGTAGATATACTTCCAGACGTCAGAATCCTTCTGAACCTCGGCGGTCGAAATCCAGCCCAGGAACTTATAGCCCGGCACGGCCATGTCGGCATCGGTCGGGGAAGCTTCGAGGGTCAGGGGGCTCTCATACGATCCCTTCTCACCATCTTCTGGCTTTTCGGCCACTTTAACCGACTTATTAACATGCGGGTAGTAATACGTGAACGTCGGATCCGCCCCGTTCACCTTGGTCTGCAGCAAGTTACTCTCATAGCGCCGCGTGGCAGTCCTCACGACATTATCGCCCTTGTTGTAGAAATTAACGTCCGTGGTAATCATCGCGCGAACGTAGTACTTCTTATCTGTACGCACCATGCTCTCGATGGGATTTTTCACATATGTCCAATATTCACCATCGCGCTCAAGCGTCCAGAAATTCAGGCGATAGCGATCATTCACCGGTTTGACCGTTACGTTCAGCGAAGCCGAAGTCCAAGTATCGCTTAGCGTTGCAGCGCCTGGAAAATCGGTATCGGCATAGAGGTTTTTTAGAGTATCGGCTCCCGTATCGTTTTTAACGTTGTGCGAGTACGCGTTAAGGGGACTCACGACAAGGGTTTCCTTCGTGAAGCGCGTGCCACACGTTTCATAACTATCCTTTATACCGTGGTCAACATGCTCCGGGCCCCAGTGGACGACGTTTTCACGCACGAAGGTACTACCGACGTTTTCCTCAAAGGGCGTTTGATAGCGATTCCAAACGGAACAAAGTAGCTTGCTGTCCGTAAACTCATGGTTGGTATAAGCCCGAACGTAATAATCCACTCGGTACTCAAAGCGGGCGATGTAGGTATGCGGCGCGGTTAAATCGACATCGGTGGGGAGCGTATAGCTGGGATCGCGGCTTACGCGCACCTCAAGCGGGGCATCCTCGGTTCCCTTGTTTTCATACCAGCCCAGGAAACGGTAGCCGTCGGGCAGCGCACCGTCCTCTGATAAAGGCTTGTTGTCCACGTCGCACACCCGCACCGTGTACACACCGGTGCCATCCTCGGCAGTCTCAACCTTAACGTCAGTTTTGCCCACACCATCGCGCCGAGTCTGATCGTCGATTGCATCCTGCTCATTGCCCTCAAACACCGTCATGATGTTCGACACATAGTCGGTGTACACCGGATAAAAATCGGTAGGGCCAAGCACAGTGATCTCAGCGCCGGCAGGATAGAACGCACCGGCGTTTTTTAGCTCGGCAAGCTTAGGCGAGGTGATGGCCGCGTAACCGCCATGCATCCCGGCCTCGCCGCTCGGCTGCGTCGTCCAACCGATAAAGGTGGCGCTGGGAGACAGAGCGCCGCGGTCCGCAGGGGCAGCCGGCGTCAGGCTAACACCATAGCGGTACCAATCCGCCGACCTGTCGTGCGCAGCACCGCTCTGCCAATCGAGCGTTTTGCCCTTGACGTTATAGAACAGCACTTGCGCCTCGTACGAAGCGATGAACAGGTCGTTGCCCTTAAAACCGTCGGCCCCGTTCGCATTATCGGCGGTATAGGTCGACGTTTTCTCGTGCGTCTCGTTCTTCTGGACCTGCTTGCCAGCAGCCACAGCATCGGCATCGGTCTTGCCGTCAAACCAGCTGTTGTCTTGTCCAATTCGGTTCACACGCACATCGGGCTCGCGGAACCAGCCCATAAAGCGGTAGCCGCCGTTCGCCTCGCTCAGCCCCTTAGGCGTTGCGGAGGTATCCTGCTTAAACATTACCGACGTATCGCCCGTGGCAAGGCCCTGAGCCGTTCCCGCCAGCACGGCGCTCACGGCAAAGGCGTACGGATCCGAGGTCGCCTGGTCTTTGCCAAGTTTGGTCGCCTCGATTGTCGCGGTGCCCGCACCGGGAAAATCGGTCGTTGCCTTAACGCTCTGGCCATGCACGGGAATATTCAGTTTGTAATCCATCGCCCACTCATTGGGGTGCGGGCCATCCAGGGTCCCGTCGTTAGCAGTCGAGCGCATGGTGCCGGCACAGAAGTCGTAGTCGTGCTCTTCCCACAGCTCGCGCGTGGTGTAGCGTTCGTCATCCCATGGACCATAGCCATCACCCTTGGTGGTGCCATCGCCGCCAAACGAGGGGATTTTCTTTTTAGCAGGGTTGCCCTGGCTGTTGCCAGAAAGGCTCACGCTCGGCTTAAAGTAGCACTCGGTGACCGTGGCATCATCCTTGTTGGCACGCGCGGCAATACCGCCCAGGTTCACATCGTTTTGAATGATGGGAATCACGGCGATGGGATTGTACTGACGCGAGCTCAAGTCACCCGCAAAATGGCTTCGAACGAGCTCGTTGCCCTTTTCGGTTAGAATACGACCCGCCAAGCCACCCGTCCACGCACGCGTCACGGCGACGACGCCCACATATGACGCGGCATAGCTGTAGCACTGCGCCGTCGAGAAGCAGTCGATAATCTTGGCCTCGCCCGCCATGCAGCCCACAAAACCCGAGGCGTACACGTTGTTGCCGCCCAGGGCGCCAATGGCCACGTCGTACTTATTGGTGACGTCGGTCATGCCCTTCTCGGCAATCGAGCCGTCGTCCTTACGCGTCGGCGTCACGCGGCAGTACTCGATAGTCGAGTTCTTAACGTAGCCGGCAAACGCCGCCATATACAGACCCTCACCGCCGAGCGCCTGCACGCCCGAGGTCGCATTGTTGACGGCACGGCCGCCACGGACCTCGCAGTTGTAGAGGGTGCAGCCGTCGAGCTCGCCGGCGATGAGACCGCCCTCAAAGCCTGCGTTGGTAATGAGGTTGAGAGCATTGTTGGCGCAGGTCACGTGCAGCGTGCTCTCCATGACCATAACGTTTTCGAAACGCGTTTTGACGGCCTTGCCCACGATAATGCCACCGCGGAAGTCCGCCCACACGTTGGCGTCCTTGACCAGGAAGTTTTTGATGGTGGCGCCGTTGGTCTCGGCAAAAAATCCCGTATCGCGCTCGGGGTCAAAAGCGTCTTTATCGTAGTTCAGGCCCTCAACGGCGTGGTTTTGACCATCGAACACGCCCTTAAACGGATGCTCCTTGTTGCCAAACGACAGATGCTTAACGGTGTCTGCAACGATGGTTTTCATGTCGTCGCTGTCGAGCTCAATGTCGTTATCGAGATAAACGTGCCAGCCGGACGTATCGCGCTCGCGCGACAGCGCCACACACGACAAAAAGTCAGCCTCGTTTTTGATGTGGAATTCGATTTTGGCCTCGGGCACATCCTCGGCATGCACCACCGTTGGCAGCGCCATAACGCAGCAAAGGGCAATCGCTGCGACGGCAACCAGCCTGCTAAGCATACCCCGGTTCATATTCTTGATCTTCATAGGCTAGTTCGCCTCCGGCCAACCCACAACGTCAAGTACGTCGAGGGCGGTATCGCTTGTCTGCTGGTTTTTGGCCTGCACGGCCTGAACATCGATATCGAGCTTGAATGAGCCGCCGCGCGCGGCATCGTGGTAGTCGCCCACAAATCGCAGCGAGTCCATAAGGCTTTCCGTCATGGCGCCGGGGTCGAGCATGCCGCCACGCCCGGCCAATCCACGGTAGTAGTACCACCCATCGCCGCCGTCGATCCACGGGGACCCCTCGCCCGCGTCCACATGAAACGCAACGTTGCCCGAGGCATCCGCGCACGAGCCGTCGGGTGCCACTGACTTCATGCGCAGGCGCGCGCGAACGTACTCAGGCTGCGAGCCGACGTTCTCCACGCGCACAATGCGGCTGATGTCAGAACCCCCGGCTTTGGTGTCGGGATAGTCCCCGTGCTCGTTGGGCTCAAACGGAATCTCCTCGCCCTGCTCGTTTAGGGTGTATTCGCAGACTCGTACCTTCACGCTGCCAAACGATAGAACGTTGTTCGCCGGAACCATATCAACAGTAAAAGCCAGCGTGCCGCACAGGCACGCCAGGGCCAACAGCGCCATCGCGGCAAGCGCCAAGGTGCGTTTCTGATTGTCGGAAAGATTATTGAGCATTACGTTCGCCAGTCGTCGATAAAAAGGGGGACCGAGATCCCGACCCGAAAATGGGGATGGGGAGCGGGCCGGGATCTCGGTAGAGGGGGTGGGATTACTACAGGTCCTTAGCCCAATTCTTGGCAGCAGCCAAAGCAGACGCAGACGAACCCTCAGCGGTATTGTCTGCCGCGTAAATGAAGCAGTTGACATCCATCGTGGCAGAATTGGCGAAATCCTTTTGCTCGGTGTCCTTGGGCGTAGTCACCTGGCTGAACAGCTCGCCAGTCCACTTATCCTCATTCTTGCTGGCAATAAGCGGGGTAGCCTCGGTTCCTTCGCCAACATAAACGAAAAGGCCACCGAGATAATGAGTCGGCTCGCCCTCAACGGCGGTCGCATCAACGGCCTTCCAGCCAGAGTTAATGGTGAAGTAAGTCGTCTTGGAATGATCGGCCCCGGCAGACGCCGTCTTGTTGTTCACGAAGACGTACACATATGCATCCTCGGATCCCTTGCCGATACCGACATTAGGATTCTTGGGTACAGACACGCCAGGGGCGAGCTTAGAGTCCTTAACCCATTTGGTCTCGGTCAGGTTGCCGTTGACCTTATTGTTATCATCCGGAAGCGGCTGATTCGGATGGTCGGGATCGGTAGTGGGCTTGTTGATGCCCGCAGTGGTGAAGTTGTTGGTCAGGCTCGACTGCGCCGTCAGCCAGGCGTAGGTACCCACGCCGGCAGCCAGCACCAACAGCAGCAGGGCGGCAATGATGCCGTAGCGCTTTTTCTTCTTGTTTTCCATCGTTCTCTTCCTTTCGAGAATCGTCTTCCCCGGCAACGGCCCCTACCGCCGCCGACGTTTTTCCCTGCCGCTATGAACGCCGCTCCCTCGCATGCACGCGGGTATGCTTGCCCGCAGGCTCGTCGGGAACCATCCGATCGAGCACTATCGACGCCGTGATCAGCAGCGCCAGAACGGCCACCACAACAAGCAAACCGGGCATCGTCGTGCAATATGCGTTAACGAAGCCCAGGTAAGGGACACAAAAAGAAACAGTGCCGATAACACTCGAAAAAGGCGTGTGCTCGGCATCGTGCATGATGCTTCCGTCTGCATTTTTGTTCGCAATTCCCTGCGTGCCGATCATCTGCGCCACAGGGTCGATCTGATACACCTGGTGCGTCACCACGGCGCCGTCCGATCGGTAAAAGGTTGCATTGTCGCCCACGGCAATATCCGTTGGCTCAACCTGGCGGACAAACACCATGGAGCCAACGGGAAGCTCGGGTTCCATAGAGCCCGAAAGCACAGCAAAGGGCGTGTATCCAAATGCGCGAGGCACAAAAGAAACAACGGCAAGGGCTATGACAAGCGCGAACGCCAAGCTACTCAAAAGCGTAATAAATCGTTTGAGTCTACGCGCCGTCAAAGTGATAATTCATCCCCCTTGAGGACCTATTCGACCCATCCAAAGGTCAGCAAGTTTCAACAGGAACCGCAAGGCGCTTGAAAAGTGAGTCCGAAATAAGCCAATTTGGAATCTTTTCGTAATAAAAACATAGCGATGTGCTACATATTTTTCAATGTTTTATCGCTAAATGCTACTTATTTTGGCGTAAGTGGTCATTTATCCCCAAATTAGTCTGTTTTATCCAATACTTACGACTAACCCCCTACGCAACTTCCCCATAGAAGGTTCGTTTTTTGCGAAACTAAAATAATGGTTCCCCCCCCCCACATTAAAACAAACTACTGGAAGTGTCATTTATCGGATATAACACTCAAACAG